>JALXCH010000656.1 GCA_026991005.1 Calditrichia bacterium
TTTGAGATTTGTAATTTTGAATTTGGGATTTGTCTTTTGGAGTTTGAGATTTGTCATTTCGCTGCGCTCGCTGCGACCGCTGCGGTTTTATTAAAATTTAGGATTTGAGATTTCATTTTTCGTTTTTCTGAGGCGTTATTTCGATGGCAGGAAGAGCTATTCCATGCAATGCAGAAGAGATTCTTCGCTATGCTAACGCTCCGCTCATAATTGATATTTGCCCACGAATCACACGAATGGACACGAAAAAAAATAATGTTATGATTAGATTATAAAAAACAAAAATAATTATTTGTTTTTTAGGTAATTGTGATTTGAGATATTTTGTTTAGGGTTTGGAACTTTATTGCGTCCTTTGCGCTTCCTCTGCGTTCTTTGCGGTTTTTAACTTTTTGTAACTTGGAAGTTGGTGCTTGGGATTTGTGATTTGGATGGAATTTTAGCTTTCGCTGCGTTCGTTGCGTCCGCTGCGGTTTTTTAACTCACCGGAATCAACAAAACCGAGAATCGTTCGAATGGTAATTTACCCACAAATTATTTAACCACGAATCACACGAATGAGCACGAATAAAAATAATTATTTGTTGGAAATTGTAATTTTAAATTGGAGGAGTTGGAATTTTTATTTGGAGATTTGTTTTTTGGAATTTGGGATTTGGAATTTGTTATTTGGTATTTTCACATTGTTGTTTGGGATTTTTTTACATCTTCGTGTTTTCCTTGTCGATAAAATTAAAAATTGTTTAATAGAACGGATGTGACTATTCTTCCGGAAATTCCCGGGTAGTATTCCTTGCTTCCAGGGAGCGGGCATGGAGAATAATTTGCTTCCCATATTTGTCCTGAAGCTGATCCATCACCTTTTCCAGCTTCAACTTTCGTTCCTTGTCCATGTCCCACAACGAAAGCTGACGTCCTTCTTCCCGCACCAGGCGAGAGACACCTACTCCGATAAGACGCACCGGCAATGGCAACGGAGCAAATTCCTCCAGCAGCATTTCCGCCAGGGAAAAAATCTCATCTGTTAAATTGGTGGCATCGGGTAGAGAACGGCTCCGGATATTGGTTCGAAAATTGGAGAACCGGATTTTCAAAAACACCCTTCTCCCCCGTAAGCCAGTACGCCGTAACCGCCCACCCACTTTTTCGCACAGGGTGAATAAAACATTTCTGACCCTCTCGAAATTCTCCTCATCCTGTTCAAAAGTAGTTTCATTGCTCACAGATTTTGGTTCCTCCAGCGGATGGACTTCTCGTTCATCCTTCCCCAGAGCCATGTTGTAAACATGAACACCCAATTTCCCGAATCGCTCTTCCAGAAACTGCAAAGGAAGACGTTGCACATCCCCCACCGTGCGAATTCCCAGATGTTCCAGTTCTTCTACCATTCGCTTTCCCACACCCCAGAGGGCAGAAACAGGTAGAGGGCTTAGAAAATGCAATATCTCATCCGGAGGAACGATGACCAATCCGTCCGGTTTATCGAAATCCGAAGCAATTTTTGCTACACTTTTCACCGAAGATATCCCCACAGAAGCCGTGAGTCCGGTACGTTCCCGAATGCGCCGCTTAATTTCTTCGCCAGTGTTTTTCACCCCACCAAAAAGATAGGCACTCTGGGTAATATCCAGAAATGCTTCGTCGATGCTGAGTGGTTCAATTTGGGGAGTAAATTCATTAAGCACCTGGAAAACCAGGCGGGAATAATGCTGATACAGCTTTCCGTTGGGACGCACAAAAATTCCCTGAGGACACAACCGGTAAGCCTGGGAAATGGGCATGGCGGAATGAACTCCGTACTTTCGCGCCTCGTAAGAAGCCGTGGAAACGACTCCACGTCCTTTGCCTCCTTTCGGATCGGCACCCACAATAACCGGCTTACCTCGCCATTCCGGATGTACCAATTGCTCCACCGCGGCAAAAAAGGCATCCATATCCACGTGAGCAATCATTTTCCGCCAGATAATACACATTACTGCACTCCAAAAATAATCACCAGAAAGATTGTCATTACAATGGCCAGGTAAATATTCCGGCGGTATTTTCCTTCCATCTCTTTCTCTTTTGTTACACTGGCCAGGCTGGCAGCACGGAATTCACCCATCGGTACTTTGAATTGCCCTTCCATTTTTATGTGATGTGCCTGCCCCTCCGGTATGGCTGCTCGGGAATCGAACTCCACAGCCAGCGTTCCTTCCACCTCTTTATTCTCATCAATATGGGTAAACACAATTTTTCCGTTGATGTTGTGGGTAGAGATGCTAACTGGCTGGAGCATTGCGTTATGAGCTAAAAAAATCCGGTCCTCCGCACCCCGCCAGACAACACTATCCGGAAGGGAATCGCCCAGATCAATAAACAAATCGTAAAATTGATGATTTTTCGACGAACCCACTTCGAAAATGAGAAAGCGGAGAATATTGCCCGTTCCGCGCTCCAGTTGAGGATATAGGAAATGAGAAATTCCCTTTTTATTTTGAACCTGAGCCGTAGTATCGAACCGAACCGCCACCCGCCGGTACAGCAGCGCTTCGCGAATGTGATATTGCACAGAGGGCTGGTTATCGATGGAAAGGAAAAAACTACCAAAAGAAATGTCGCTGGCCTGTATCGTGCCTCCCCGTACAAAACTACCCCCCACAAACAATACCACCAGCCACCTTAGTATGGCGAAATTCACCTCCAAATTCCGAAGCCTATTTGTTATTTTCCTCATCGCACTCTGTCCGTTTATTTAAAAAATTTTTATCTCCTGTTTCCATCCCTGAAAAAGTTGCTTTTCATTCTTCCATGATTCACCAGACAAAGAACCATCCGTTTCACATACAACGAAATTTCTTCCCTGTATTTCGCCCTGAAACAACACTGTTTTAATGCTTCCGACTCTCAAGTTCTTTCAACCGTTTTTCCACTTCAGCATCTCGTCGAAGCGTTCCTTTATGATATTTTAATAAAAATTCCCGTGCCTGTTCATCTCTTCCCGTTTCCTGATAAATAATTCCCAGCCATTTGTACGTTTCCATAAATTGAGGATTCAATTGGAGTGCCTTTTCCAGAACCAGCTCTGCCCGGGTGGTATCTCCCTGCTGGAACAAATATTTTCCTTTTTCCACCCACAGCGGTACGTATGTACTGTCCTTCTGCAACCCCAGATCAATCTGTTCCATAGCCTGTGCTTTTTTCTGCCGCAACCAGAAGTACCGGGCTCGGTAGAGGAAAACTTCCATGGCAGCAGGATTTAACTGAAGCGCCCGATTTAAATGGCTCAATCCTTCATCCTGTTTTCCGGTACGAAAAAGGGCAATTCCCAGCGCGCGCTGTAAAGTAAAATCGTTGGGAGAGAGGTGTAACGCTTTTTTCAGGAAAGACACGGCGCGCGCGTATTTTTCCGCTTCGAAATAGGCTAATCCCAGCAACCGGTTAATTCGAGGCGAAGAATTTCCGCTACGGGTAAATGCTTTCACCTCTTCCAGAGCCAGCAACGGCCGTTGAATCCCCAGATAAGCCTCCGCCAGATCCAGATGGTATTCCATAGAATCGGGGTATTCTTCCACCAGAGATTTTACAATTTCCACAGCCTTGCTGTATTGATGACTCTGCAAATACAAAGGGGCAAGCAATCGCCATACTTCCGGGTAATACGATTTGTAACGCAGGGCCTTTTCGTAAGCCACAATTGCCGAATCGGTCTCACCCACCATCTGGAAAATTCGCCCTTTCACGTAATAAAACGGTGCATATTCCGGTTTCAGAGCGATGGCTTTGTTTAATTCATCCAGTGCTTTCTGATATTCGTGCGCCTCCAGTTCATTGAGTGCATTGTTGTAATGTTCGAAAGACGATACGCCGCTCTCTGCCGGTTTCTGGACCACTCTGGAACCACTACACCCCCAGAACAACCATATTCCGGTTAAAAGCACCCCTGCAAGAATTTTATTTTTCATAAGCTACATTCACTATCATCGTTAAAAAAATTTGCCACAACGCATACCCTGCTCCCGTCCCAACCATGGCGGCTATTAAATTAAACCAGGAGACTTCGTGCCGGGTCAACATAGCAGATAAGAAGTAGAAAATTATCGGAAATCCAATAGCTATGCCTATTGCTGGCAAAATATGATTCGAATGCCGATGCTTTCGATATCTCCAAAAAGATATAATAAATCCCGCAGGCACAAAAGCAAAAACTTCTTTCAAAAGGATAATCAGAAATTCCAGGCGCTCCTGTTGCACTAGGTGAAAAATCTGTTGGGATTGGTTCTCGCTAATGTGAGAAAGGAAGTTGATATGAGTGACGGGAGCCACCGGCATCAACAAACGATTCACCAGAAACAGAAAATAAACCACGCTCATAAAGCGAAAATAAATAATATGGTATTCCAGTGGGAAATGCCGATAGAACACCTGCTGCACTGCTCTTTCACGAACTTTCCAGAGAATCATTCCCAGAAGAATACCCTCCATCCCCAGCAGCAAATCTACAAAAGAATGATTCCGCTGGGGAAGTAGAAGCTGATAAGCTTCCAGCACCACCGGTACCAGAAACACCAGCGTCGCAACCACCATTAAGCGAATTGCGGAAATGTGCCTTCGGTGATAGCGAGATAGTCCCACAAACAGGAAATAGCTCCAGGAACCGTACAATAATGTGTTCCATAATAAACCGCTTATGGGATATTCCACCCGAAAGAAGTTGCGCTGCAACTCCAGGATTTGCTGCCGGATAGAATTTGCCGAAAGCTGGAAAGTAAAAGGGACGGATTGAGCCACAAAGATGGTGACCAGAAACAGGGCAGAGATAATCATTTCCGGTTTGCGATGGAACCAGCGGAACAGCCAGCGTTTGATTCCGGTATGGAAACGCCAGTAAATCACCTCCAGAGCTAGAGCTCCCAGTATGGTACCCAGGGTATTGGTGGTTACGTCGGTAATGGATGGTTCGCGAGTCACCGAAAATATCTGGAGGAACTCTACAAAGATACTTAATCCCGTACCGGAAGCCATAATTCCCATCCAATCTTTAAATGAGAACAGGCGGTAATTGTTTAGAATTTTACGCAATGCCAGAAGAAGCCCCAGCGGGAAAAAGAAGATAATGTTTGCCACAATATCCACCCGGGCAAAGGCGTTTCCATGAATAAAAAAAGGCATCCAATTAATTTGTAAAATACGGTTGTGGAGGTAATGCCAGTTGAAATGGAAACGGAAGGGTACGGCTGTGGTGTAAATGACGAAACACACGTATGCCCCGAGCAGGAGATTCACCCAGTTCCTCTGGAACCACATCCAATATTGTTCATTCACATCTTCTCTACTATACGGACGATATGGATTTTTTCTCTTCATGAAGGAAAATTTACGGAATTTTTTGGCAAAATGAACCAGTGAAGTTTTTATTTTGCGTTTTTAGTGAAGAGGAATGCAGGATTGAAATTCCGTAAATTCTCTTGCAATTATTGGGTGAAAGAAAGGGGGGGTGGTTCTGTGGAAATCCACAGAGGACACTGGATTAAATGGAAAATGAAAAATGATAAATGAAAAATGAAAAATTGGTATTTGTAACAATAATTATAAAACATCCTCTGACATGGAATAAGGTCACGGAGTGGTTATCTGCATTTAGCTTATGGCTTCCAGCCACAAATAGAATGAAACCGTAAACCGCAAAGCGCGCAGAGGAGGCGCAAAAACCGCAAAGAAATAACCAAATTAAAACATGCATCCTGGGCATATCCGGTACATTCTCGGTGCACATGGCAGACAAAGAAATGGAAAATTTGTAATCACCAGATGTTAAACCGGTAAAACTTTTTGCTGGCACGATAAGAAGCCGCGTAGTGGCTGACAGATGTTAGCCCATGGCCTCCGGCTATGGGAAGAAGAACCAATACCAATTTTCAGTCCTGTAAGGACGACAGAACGAATTTTGAATGGATTTTAATAAAGCAAACACGATGAAACCGTAAACCGCAAAGCGCGCAGAGGAGGCGCAAAGACCGCGAAGAGATAACCAAATTAAAACATACAACCGGTGCGTATCTGGTACATCCTCAGCACACATAGCAGTCAAAGAAACGAAAAATTTGTAACCACCAGATGTTAAACCGATAAAACTTTTTGCTGGCACGATAAGAAGCCGCGTAGCGGCTGACAGATGTTAGCCCATGGCCTCCGGCCATGGAAAGAAGAACCATTACCAATTTTCAGTCCTGTAAGGACGACAGAACGGATTTCAAACTAATTTAATTAAAAGAACAAGGATACCTGCAAAGCTCGCAGCAGGCTCAAGGGTTTCAACGATAATGATGAATCAAGCCGCAAAATAAAATTCCCCGACGGTGGAACCACATCTTTTCCTTTGGTAACTTAAATTTTGACATTTGCAATTTCGTTACGACCGCTGCACTCGCCGCGGTTAATTTTCAAAACATTAACACAGCCCCTGGCACGTTCTCAGCGTCCATCGGTTAAAAAGAAAAATGAAGCTTCTCTCTTCTCGGCATTCTTGTACTTTCATTCATTAAATTATCAGGAATAGAACATTTCTACCCTGTAAAACATGCCACCCAAAGAGACGGATTATGTTTGTCGATGCATTTACATTTCCCCCTGAGGGAGCTTGTTCTTTACGTTTTAAACATCCCCCACCTCCGGCGTTCTGTTTTTCAATGATGGTAAATAATTCGAAATTAATAATTTCTGTTTGATTTTCTGACCGATTCCTGCTCATATTCTACTACCATTAAGGCTTTGCTACATGGTTGATTTTTTAAATCTTAAACAGTGGAAATTCAATATGTTAATTTCCCTTAAACTCCCTGAATGAATACCTGACCCCGTTTTTTCAAAGAATGGAAAATTTTTGAATAAAATATTTCCTTGCCGAAGAAAACCGGAGATGACACTATGGCGCAGCAAGAAAAAAAACGAAATTCTCTGGAGCAGCAGAAGAAGGAATGGGAAGCAACGCTGGTGCACAAAGCAATTTCCCGCTTTCCGGAACGCAAAGAGGCATTTACGACCTCTTCCGATATTGTGGTAGATCGCTTGTACATCCCCGACCCGCGGTTCAATTACGAAAAGCAACTGGGTTTTCCCGGGCAATTTCCTTTTACCCGCGGGGTGCAACCCACCATGTATCGGGGTCGGTTCTGGACGATGCGCCAATATGCCGGATTTGCCACCGCGGAGGAATCCAATCGCCGTTACCGGTATTTGCTGGAGAGTGGCGGCACCGGGCTTTCGGTCGCATTCGACCTGCCCACCCAGATTGGCTACGATTCGGATCATCCCATGGCAGAGGGAGAGGTGGGAAAGGTGGGAGTTGCCATCGATTCGCTGGAGGACATGGAAATTCTTTTTGCGGGCATCCCATTGGAAAAGGTCTCCACGTCCATGACTATCAATGCCACGGCTAGTATTTTGCTGGCCATGTACATCGCCATCGCCAAAAAGCAGGGAGCGGATTTAAGCCAGCTCTCCGGCACCATTCAAAACGATATTCTGAAGGAATACATTGCCCGGGGTACCTACATCTTTCCCCCGGAGCCTTCCATGCGGCTGATTACGGACATTTTTAAGTACTGTCACGATTATCTGCCGCGCTGGAATACCATATCCATTAGCGGATACCATATCCGCGAGGCGGGCAGTACCGCGGTGCAGGAGGTAGCCTTCACCTTTGCCAATGCCATTGCGTATGTGCAGGCCGCCATCGATGCCGGACTCAATGTGGATGAATTTGCCGGGCGGCTTTCGTTTTTTTTCAACGCCCACAACAATTTGTTCGAGGAGGTCGCCAAATTTCGGGCGGCGCGGCGCATGTGGGCACGCATCATGCGGGAACGCTTTGGCGCCCGGAATCCCCGCAGCCAGATGTTGCGCTTTCATACCCAGACGGCGGGCAGCACCCTTACTGCCCAGCAGCCGGACAATAACATTGTGCGTACCACCCTGCAGGCTTTGGCGGCAGTTCTGGGCGGCACCCAGTCCCTGCACACCAACTCCCGGGATGAAGCGCTGAGCCTGCCCACCGAGGAATCGGCGCGCATTGCCCTCCGTACCCAGCAAATTATTGCCTACGAAAGCGGTGTCGCCGATACGGTGGATCCCCTGGCAGGCTCCTATTTTATAGAGAAACTGACAGACGAGATCGAAGAGCGCGCCAGCGAGTACATTCAGAAAATTGATGAAATGGGAGGCGCTGTAGAAGCGGTGAAAAATCACTTCTTCCAGAACGAAATTGCCCGCAGTGCTTACGAGTATCAGAAAAAAGTGGAGAGTGGGGAGCAGGTGATTGTGGGAGTGAATCGCTTTACCATTGAGGAGGAACCTCCCGAGAAAATTTTGCGGGTAGATGAGGCGGCTGCCGCACGCCAGGTGCAACGGGTCAAGGAGCTTCGCCAGCGTCGGGATAATGCTGCGGTGCAACGTGCCCTCCATCGCCTGAAAGAAGCCGCCCACACCTCCGAAAATCTGATGCCCTACATCATCGAGGCGGTGGAGCAGTACGCCACGGTGGGCGAAATATCCGATACCTTACGCGAGGTGTTTGGAGAATATCATGAATAAATTGAAGAAATGGGTGGCTTTACTGCGGCTCTTTTTTACGGGAGCAATGGCACTGCTCCTGCTGGGAAGCGCCTGTGGTAAAAAGGCACCCCGCAGTGGAACAATCCCTCTGACAAGCGGCTGGAAATTCACCACCGGCGACAGCCTCGTTTATGCGCAACCCGATTACGACGATTCCCGCTGGATGCCCATTCGGGTGGATGCTACCTGGAATAAACAGGGATATCCCAAATATCAGGGATTTGCCTGGTACCGTATTCGGGTCAGAATTCCTTCCCGGTTGCGAGAAGAGGCTGCGCTTCGGGATAGTCTGGTCTTTCACATGGGATGCATCGATGATTTCGACCAGGTGTTTCTGAATGGGGAATTGATTGGGGAAAATCTGCGCCCCGTTCCTCCGGGAACCACCCCAACCGATGCCTTTAGCCGGTTAACCTACACATTGTGGGACAAGCCCCGCCGCTATGCGCTGGCTGTGTCCGATCCTCGCATCCATTGGGATGCAGAGAATGTGATTGCCGTACGGGTGTACGACTGGGGTGTCGCCGGGGGCATCTATTCCGGTGACCTGTATATTGCCATGGCCGATATTTCCGAGTATGTCTCCCTGAATACACACAGAACCGTGTTTCGGGAGGCAGGAAATTCTGTGGAGAAGGAGATCCAACTGCGGAACCGCTCCCGGAAGTACACTGCCCGGGGAGAATTGCTGGTAACGGTACGGGATAATATTCAGGAAAAGACGGTGGTTCGGAAAACCTTTCCCTTTACGCTAAACGGTGGAGATAGTGCACGTTTTCGTGTCCAATTCCCCAAGCCGCATCAGTCCACCACCCTCCATTACACGGTACATTTCCGGCAAAGCACCCGGCGTTTGCAAAAACAGGAAGGTTACCCCTACATCCTGACTCCACCTTCGCCGCCGGAACCGCGCATCAATTATCCCCGGGTGTACGGTCAGCGGCCGGGACATCCGCTGCTGTTTCGCATTCCCGCCAGCGGCGAGCGCCCTCTCCATTTTACCGTGCGGGATTTACCCCCGGGACTTTCTCTGGATTCTCAGGGCATCATTCGCGGAACAGTACAGGAACCGGGAGCTTATCCCATTGTGGTAACGGTGGAAAATGCCTTTGGGAAGGATTCCTGTATTGTGGATCTGGTGATTGGAGATACCATTGCTCTTACTCCGCCCATGGGCTGGAATAGCTGGAATTGCTGGGGATTGAGTGTGAGCCAGGAGAAGATTCTGGCAGCGGCTCGCGCTTTTGT
>JALXCH010000657.1:0-184 GCA_026991005.1 Calditrichia bacterium
TTGGTGGATTCGATGGTATCACACAACTGGCTGGAACCAACTCTTCTGTGCTGCTTACGGAACAGGATGGTTACAGCATGGGTACGCTGGACCGCATCGTGATTGATGAGCAGGGACGTATTTCCGGTGCTTACACCAACGGAGTGGTGCAAATCCTGGGGCAGATAGCACTGGCTAATTTTAA
>JALXCH010000657.1:194-9832 GCA_026991005.1 Calditrichia bacterium
TAACAATCCCGGTGGTTTGATGCGCACCAAAGACAGCCTGTTTGCCATCAGCGGGAACTCGGGCGATCCCATCATTAGCACGGCGGGCGAAGGAATTAACGCCACCATCGTTTCCGGCGCGGTGGAACAGAGCAACGTGGATCTGGCCGAGGAATTCACCAAAATGATTATTGCCCAGCGGGGCTTCCAGGCCAACGCCCGGATCATTACCACCAGCGACGACCTGCTGGCCGAAGTAACCAATCTGAAACGGTAATTCTTCCGGTTACTTCACATAGATGGAGGCGGTTCTCCCGGGGAACCGCCTCTGATTTTTTATACGGTCTGATATTTAACGAGACACACCTGCCAAAATTTGTTTTCCTGGAATAGTTTATGAATACGGAGTTGTCGGGGAACGGCAAATAATGGTTGGAGCCAATTTCATTCTGTCCCTTCGGGACGTATAAATGTTGTGTTGTACATTCCATTCCCACAAATCGAAGAGGCTGTGTAAAAATGGAAATCAGAAGAATATTTAATCAATAACATGCATATTGTAATTTCCCATATTTATGTAAAACTATGGCAGTAAAGGACGTAGAATTATTTTTATTTCTTACTGAATTTAGTTTTTTTCTACGGACTCTATGACTCCATCATTAAGTCAACAACACAGGAATATTTTTGTATCTTTGTATTTTCACAAACCCTAAAATTCAAGGAAAATCATTATCAATTTGCACCGTTTTTATTATAGCCACGAGCTTCAGCTCGTGGAACACTGAATCTTCCTTCTAAAATTAGGCTTTAGCCTAAAATTGGGCTAAAGCCCAATTTTTAGTGTGGATTTAGGTTCCCCGAGCTGGAAGCTCGGGGCTATATTTTACTTTGAATGACAACGAATAAATATTCCCTCGACATTGCATTCTTACACAGCCTCGTTTTAGAAATGGACATCCGGTTTACCGAGCATACGTTACATAGCCGTTTCACTCACCTCACCAGACTTTCCGCATTTCCTTTTTACCGGCTGGACATGTTCTTCCCTCGCAGCATCCAGCCCTTTGCCAGCCACAGGGCAATGGGAGAGATGATGGCAATGAGGGCGTAGATGAACCACATTTTACCCGTTCGTAAAGGTAAACCGCTCTCCGGTTTGGGAATAAAATGAGCCACGAAATAGCCGGAATAGAAGGAGGTTAGCAGTTTCGTAAGGAACCAGGGGAACTGCCCAATGCCCATGTAGGCTCCGGTTTTACCGGGAGGGGCAATTTCGGCAATCCATTGCAGGAAGCGCGGCTGCCACATGGCCTCGCCGATGGACATGATGATGATGTACAGCACAAAAAGAAGAGCGTGGGGACCCAGCGCCAGTAAAAATGTGGGGGCAGCCATCACAAAGGTTCCCAGAATCATCATCCGGTACACATTTGCCCGGGCGGTAAGTCCCGCAATGATGGGGGTAATTACAAAGATGATGATGGGATTGAGGTTGGCGAGAATCTCGAAATTACGGCTAACCCAGGTGCCCACAAATGCGCGGTCCAGATAGTAGGGGATGGTGAGCCAGTTGTGGGCAAAGAGGGTCTGTACCGGAATCAGGATGAAAATAAAGAAGACGAAACGTGCATCCCGGAAGGGGTGTTCCGGACGTTTGCGCAGGAATTCGTACACGGCGGCACTGGCAGCAAAGGCAAAGGCCAGGGAAGCTACCAACACCGAGAGATGAATCTTGCCGGTAATGCTCATCAACAGCACCACCAGCATGACCAGTGCCAGCAGGGTCAGGCCAGCCAGCGGCCAGTTGTTGATGTGCCGTTTCTCCCGCGGTTTTTCCTCTTCTTTTTCCGCTTCAGGAAGTTTCCCTTCCTTCCGCAGGATTTCTTCCGTTTCCCGTTTTACCCGCTCCACCGCCTGCTTATCCACCCGCCGGGTAATGATAACCGCCGTGAGGAGTAGAGAAATCACCGTAATTCCCGTTAATACCCAGAAAACCGCCGTTAAACCGTTGGGCGGGAATTGTTTTTCGAAATGGTGACGCGTGACGGTGGAGATGGGTCCAAAGAGAAACGCTCCCAGGTTCATTAAAGCGTAAATCACCGCGTAACCCATCGCCGCGGTCTGGGGATTGGTATAGCGCTTCACACCGGCGTACGCTGCGGGCTGGTACAATCCGTAGGCCGCTACCATCAAGAACAATCCCGTAATCATGATGAAAAACATGGGAGATGCCACGCCACTCCCCAGAGGAACGGTTCCCGAAAAGGAAACCAGCGCCCTTCCCACGGCCATGGTGCCAAATGCCAGCAGCAGGGAACGCCGTACTCCCAGTTTGTCCGTCACTCCCCCTAACAGCAGCATGGCAAAGGTAATGCCGCCGGTTACTCCGCCGTACACCCAGCCTGCGTAAAGGTCGTTTAATCCCACATTCTCCGAACAATATTTACCCAGAATGGTGAGGATGCCAAAATAAACCAGCCCTTCCAGAATATAGGGCACGTTAATTCCCCACAGTGCCCGGGGTGCTTTCACAAAGGCAACAAATGTTTCTCCCAATTCCCGAAACGCATCGCGAATAACCTGACCGAAAGTTTTTGCTTCCACCTCCGGCTGTTCCGTATGTTGCGTCATCATTCGTTCTCCTGATTATTCCCCAAACCGTATTTGAAATATAATCTCTGGTGAATGCAGGATTTTTTGCTTCACCTGTTTTCTAAAGCACAATGGTTGCTTCCCGCCCTGCCCCAACGGAAATGATGGTAATGGGTACCTGAAGTTTTTCTTCGATAAAATTCAGATAGCGCCGGGCATTTGGAGGAAGATCGCTAAGGCGGCGGGCGGTGGAAATATCCGTTTCCCACCCCGGAAGAGTGGTGTACACCGGCTCCACCTCTTGCAGCACCTCCACCTCTGCCGGGAAGTCCTCCAGCACCTCTCCGCGGTAGCGGTAAGCCGTAGCCACGGGTATTTCCCGGAGGTAGCCGAGCACATCCAGTTTGGTGATAGCCAGCCGGGTAAGTCCGTTAATCCGGGCGGCATAGCGCGCTACCATCAGATCTAACCAGCCGCAGCGTCGGGGTCGCCCGGTGGTGGCGCCGTATTCCTTACCGGCCTGGCGCAGGGCATCGCCCGCTCCACCGGTGATTTCCGTGGGAAAGGGGCCTTCCCCCACCCGGGTGGTGTAGGCTTTTAAAATGCCAATCACTTCGTTTATGAAGGTAGGTGGAAGTCCCGTACCGGTACAGGCGCCGCCGCTGGTGGGATTGGAAGAGGTAACGAAGGGATAAGTGCCATGATCCACATCCAGCAGAGTTCCCTGCGCTCCTTCCAGCAGAATCTCTTTCCCCTGCAGCGCTGCGCGATGCAAAAAACGGGCGGTATCGGTAATAAGAGGCAGCATCTGCTCCCGGAGCCGGAGGTTCCGGGACACGATCTCTTTTTCGTCCAGAGGGTCGCTGTGGTAAAATTCGGTAAGCAGACGATTGACATGACGGATATTCTGTTGCAATTTTTCCAGGAAGCGGGTTTTGTCTCGGAATTCCCCCAGGCGAATTCCCCGCCGGGCAAATTTATCCACATACGCGGGACCAATCCCCCGCCCGGTTGTGCCAATCTTTAACTGCCCGTTCAGGGTTTCCAGCAGTCCGTCCAGATGGCGATGGTACTCAAAAATCACATGCGCCCGGTCGCTCACCCACAAACGGTTGGTTAGCGAAATGCCCAGCGACTGCAGAAATTCCATCTCCTGAATAAGCGCTCGGGGATCGACCACCACACCGTTTCCAATGACGCAGACGGTGTGCTCGTGCAAAATTCCGCTGGGAATTAGATGAAGAATGTGATCTTTGCCCCGGAGGTTAATGGTGTGCCCGGCGTTTGCTCCTCCCTGGTAGCGCGCCACCACATCTGCCTGCTCGCTGAGCAGATCTACAATCTTTCCCTTCCCCTCGTCCCCCCACTGGCTCCCTACCACAACCTGTACGGACATGGCCATCCTCCCCGGAATAAAAAACTCCGGTTACAGAACACCGGAGTCACTACAGATTGAATTGCAAGATGTCAAATCAACGTTTTGCTTCACGAAAAAGGATTTGTTTTTTTACAAATCTCAACAACTTTCAACAAGATTATATTGAACAGGATACTGTACTTTTTTCTCCTTAAAAACTCTGCACAGCTGCTTCTACGGTTTCAAACGTTTCCAGGATGGTGTTCAGGCGCGTCATTACCAGCAGATTATCTACCTTCGGGCTCACCCGTGCCAGCTTCAGTGCACCACCGTTGGTCTTGTATGTTGTCAGGGCACGAATCAAAATCCCCAGACCGCTGCTGTTGATGCGTTCCACTTCGTGTAAATCCAGCACCAGCTTTAGCGCCCCTTCGTCCAGCAGGCGGTTAAGGGTTTCGTTAAGGGCAACCGCCTCGGGACCGCCCATCAGACTCCCCGCCAGGCGCAACACCGTCACTTCACCAATTTTTTTCTCTTCAATCTCCATAAACGTACTCGAATTTCCCGTTAAGGAAACAGTTGCAACCGCCAGAGCCCTTTATTTTTTCCGGCGACGCGATTTCCCCACTTTACGTGCTTCCCATTCCACCAAAATCGGAGAGGCAATGTAAACAGAAGAGTAAGTACCAATGATAATGCCCACCAACAAAGCAAAGGAGAAATCTTTAATCACCTCGCCACCAAAAAAGAACAACACCAGCACTACAATTAACGTGGTACCAGAGGTAATGATGGTACGACTTAAAGTTTCGTTGATGCTGCGGTTAATCACGGTAGCGAAATCGAAACTGCGGCGTTTTAAAGCACGCAGGTTTTCACGAATTCGGTCGTACACCACGATGGTATCGTTCAGGGAGTAACCCACAATGGTGAGTAGAGCAGCCACAATGGCGATGGAGATTTCCTTATTTAACACAGAAAAAATTCCCACTGTAATAAGCACGTCATGAATCAAAGCGACCACAGCTCCTACCCCAAAGCGGAATTCAAACCGCCACATGATGTAAATGAGAATGAAGATGATGGCCCAGAAGATAGCCATAATGGCAGCGGTGACCAGTTCCTTCCCGACTTTGGGACCAACGGTTTCTTTACGCATTTCAATCACATTGTATTCGGGGAACTCCTGCGAAAGGCGTTCAATCAACTGATTCATCAACTGATCGGTATTTTCGGTAACATCGCTACGGACGGCAATTTCCTGGCCGGTACCGTAATGCTTTATTTCGGAATTTCCCAGCCCGAATTCATCGAACACTTTTCGCACCCGACCGATATCCACCAAAACAGGTTTAGCGGGATCGGCTTTATCCTCGAATTTGATTTCCATAAACGTACCACCGCGGAAGTCCACACTGTAACGGGGACCTCCGTGTAGAATCAGCGAAACGATGGAAATCAGTATCAGAAGTCCTGATATGGTTAACGCAATTCTGCGGGATTTCATAAAGTTCACATTCGGATTTCGAAGGAAACGCATCGCTATCTATTCTCCTATTTTAAAAATTGACACCTTCTAAATGCTCATTTTTTTCAGAATCTTCCGTTCCAGCAAAAAATCGAAAATGGTACGGGTGACAAAAATGGCCGTGAACATACTGGCTACAATACCAATCATCAGGGTTAAAGCAAATCCTTTAATAGGACCGAAACCAAAGTTATAGAGCACCACACCGGCAATCAGGGTGGTGACGTTGGCATCCAGAATGGTAATAAACGCCCGCCCGTACCCGGTTTCGATGGAGGACCAGACGGTTTTTCCTTTATCCAGTTCCTCGCGGATGCGTTCGAAAATCAGTACATTGGCATCCACCGCCATACCGATGGTTAAAATAATTCCCGCAATACCGGGCAGGGTAAGGGTAGCGTGGAAGTAGGACATGACGCCCAGGACGATGATGATGTTCAGCACCAGCGCAATGTCTGCCACAAAACCGGAGAATTTGTAATACACAATCATGAACAGCGCTACCAGTAGGAGTCCCAGAATGGCGGATCTGGTTCCCTTGGCAATGGAATCCCGTCCCAGGGAAGGTCCCACGGTGCGTTCTTCCAGAATTTTCACCGGTGCTGGCAGGGCACCTGCTTTCAGCACAATGGCCAGGTCTTTGGCTTCTTCCATGGTGGAAAGACCGGTAATGCGGGCACGGCCATCACGAATTTTCGCCTGAATGGTGGGAGCAGAATGAACTTTTCGGTCTAATACAATGGCTAGCCGTTTACCCAGATTGGCGCCGGTGACCCGGGAAAAAATCCGCGCTCCTTCGTCGTTGAAGGTGAGGGAGACTTCGAATTTTCCGAAGCTGTTGGGATCGTACCCCGATCCGGGTTGGGGATAGGCATCCACAATGGTTTCGCCGGTGAGGGCAGGTTGTTTATCCACCAGATATACGGAATAATACTCTCCCGAAGGATCCAGTTTCCCCCATAGGAATTCCGCATCACCCGCCTCTTCTTTAATAATTTTCTGGATTTCGGGATCCTCCAGTATGCGTTTCAGCCGTTCGGCATTCTCGCGCGGTACCAGTAATCGCTGGGGATCGTTGGGATGAATAAAGAAAAGATTTTCTTTGAATAAGCGTTCCCGAGCCAGTTCGGCGGAATCTTTTTGGGCAGTATCCTGCACCGCCGTTGTCTCCTGCGCCACCGTATCTTCGCTGCCAAACAACTCCTCGGGACGCACGACGGAAGTATCCGTTGGTTCTTCGGTTTTGCTGGTATCTTCTTCCGTAGCGACACCCAGCTTTTTCTTAATGTATTCGTTGATTTTGGCTGCCACGTTCTGGGTAATTTGCTGATCTTTTAACAGCCGGAATTCCAGCAACGCCGTTTTACCCAGCAACTGGCGCACCCGGGCAGGATCGGTAATTCCCGCCAGCTCGACGATAATGCGGTTGGTTCCCACCTTTTGAATGGTGGGTTCAGCGACACCGAATTCATCCACACGATTGCGGATAATTTCCAGCGAACGATTGATGGCTTCCTCAGCCTGTTTGCGCAGGTAAGCCAGAATCTCGTCGCGATTGCGGCGGGTTTTGCTTCCAAAATACCGCGCCAGGTCGGCACCCTGCTCTTCCAGCTTCTGAGCAAACACCGTAATGAAATCCACATCCTCTTTTGCAGCAATTTTATGCGCTTCTTCCCAGGCTTTTTCGAAACGCTCATCCTTGTTTTTAGCCAGCGCCTTTACCAGAGCATCCACGTCCACTTCCATGATGACGTGCATTCCACCCTGCAGATCCAGCCCTAATTTAATGGAATTGTTTAACAGCTTTTCGTAAGCCTTGGGATCTTCAATTTTCAGACGCTCTTTATCTGTCTTGCTTAACAGGTAGTTGAATTTGATGGTAGGATAAAGCAGGTAAAGAAAAAGAATGACTAAAAAAAGCGTGATCCCTAAACGGACCGTGTTATTTCGACGCATTCGAAAATGAACCTCCGTACTTTATCAACATTTTTTACACATTTTTACACAAATACCCAAATTAACAAGCGAAAAATATACTGGAATCGGTTAAGGAAGTCAATTGGAAAATATTTTACAATTTGTTCACCAGAGGTGCTTGATTTTGCTAAAATCTGGTGTTCTTGTGATGGGTTGTCCGGTCACGGAACGAATATGAGCGTTTTTAAGGAAGTCGCAGCCATGCGGAAAAAAAAGGGGTGATTCTTCACAAAGGGACACTGGTAGATTCAGCTGTTGAGGAAGTCCTCCGTTGTGCTTTATTTTAAAGTGAGAGGAAAGAGAATTCCCGGCAGGATAACGATGCTCTGTTTTTCCAGAAGGGTGAGTATATTCATTCTGGTTGGAGAAGTTTTGCACTGATATTGAATTAGAAGATTACTCGGGTGAAATACGTCCGGAAGATTAAAAATAGGGGAATTAAGACAAAACAATATCTCTTAAAACCAAAAACATGATTTTTTTGAATAAGCAGAGCTATTCAACCCATTTTCCCAATTGGTAAAACGAAGTGAGTAAAATCTTTTTAAAAATCACCCCAATAGTAAGTAAAATATTGTTTGAAAATCTTTTTAATTATTTTTAAAGTAAATCACATGATATTATTGTTTAATCATTAATATTGCGAATCCATATTAGCTTTATGGATGTAATTGAAAGAAGCAGTTCAGTGTTGCAAAATATTTCAAAAAAGAACGCAATTAGAGTTGATTTTCAAAAAATGGTTGATTTTAAATCAGATAAACAAAATGTAAAATAAAAAGAGAATCTTTGCAAATACCATATTACCAGATTTCAATAAGTAAAAATGTTCAAATACTTCATAAGTGTTTTCGTTAGAATTCAGGAGTAAACCGAGAAATCATCATCCTGGAAGTTTAGTAAAAATTAAACCCTAAACCCAAAAATATTAAATGAACTAATTATTAAGAGGCAACATTATGTTAACAAGCAAAGAGTTAAAGAAGAAATATTTCAAATCTTCTGAACATCCTTATAGAAAATATGAAAATAAAATCGAGTCAATTTTAAACGAAACTTTTACCATACTCGATGCAGGTTGTGGTCGAACTGCTCCCATCCTGAGCAAATTCATTTGTAAAGCAAAAAGATTAATTGGAGTGGACCTTGAAGAGCCACTGGATGTTCCCGAGGAAATACAATATATAAGAGGCGATATATCCAATATTCCTGTGGCATCAAATTCAGTTGATATTGTAATATCCAGAGCGGTACTTGAGCATATCAAAGAGCCAGATCTGGTATTTAAAGAAATTAACAGAATTTTAATGTCAGATGGTCATTTTATTTTCCTGGCGCCAAATCTATACCATTATGTGTCAATTATTTCAAAAATTATTCCCAATAAATTTCACAAGAAAATTGTCTCCAAAACGGAAGGTCGGGAATCGGATGATGTATTTCCAGCCTATTACAGGGCAAATACCTACAAAGCCATTAAAAAATTAAGTGGGAGCAATAATTTTTCGGTAGAGTCCTTTGAATGGCTTGGACAATATCCTTCCAGTTTAATGTTCAACCCTTATCTTTTTCTAATTGGAACAATTTATGAAAAAACTATAAGCAAATATGAATGGCTAAAATATTTAAGGGGGTGGTTATTGGTCCATTTGAGGAAAATAGCCTGAAACATAACCGCAGTATTATCACCCGGGAATAAAGTAAATTGATGACCAATCTTTTCTTATGTCATCAATTTGGAATTATAATGGAATGCCCTACAATCCCTCCTACCCACTCCGGATAAAGTACTTTTGAAAAGTAAAATGTCCATTCATCCACTGCATTCTTTTGGCAGTCTCCTTTCCGCAGGATACTTCGGATGGACAGGAAGATGTGCATAAAATGAAAGATTTTAACCACGAATAATAAAATTGGGTGTTTACCCACAAATTATTTGACCGCGAATCACACGAATGGGCACGAATTAAAAATAAAGCAGAAAAAAAATCATTTGAAATTTGGAGTTTGGAATTTGGCTTTTGTTATTTGTTAACCCATCTAGAACAAAATTTCCTCAAAATTGAGCTTTTTTGATTCCAAAGACTCCGTAACCTGTTGATTTTTTTTATTCGTTTCTTTAAAATGACAGTGTAGTGACCTATACCAATTTCATTTTGTGCTTGACTTAATGGATTATTATGCTTATATTTAAGCATGTAT
>JALXCH010000658.1 GCA_026991005.1 Calditrichia bacterium
TTTATGTCGGGTTATACAGACAAATCCATTCCCCGGGAAGAAATCGATCGGCTGGGGGCGGCATTCCTTCAGAAGCCGTTTTCGCACAATCAGTTGCTGGAAAAAGTCTGGAAAGTGTTACATCCCGGTTCTCAAGGAAATGCTGAGCTTGCTTAACCAGTAAACACCTCATAACGAAATGATACCGGAAAAATGTCTAAAATTGTTTTTCACTCTTTGGAATTCGCTCAGAGTATTGAAGACATCATTCCCTGCTTTTACTACGTTCTTTAAAAAGATTCCTACCTGCCCCGAAAGTGCGTAATAGAGATATCCAGATTTAGTTTTTAAATCAGATTTTTATTCTGGGAATGTTTATCGGTTTCATGCCATTGGGGGGTTTTATCTCTAAGAGATAAATTAAAATATTTTTCCAGGAATATTTCGCCAAAGAATTCTTCTGGAGTAAAAAATTGATGGGGATTGTCTCAAATTTCATTTAAAAGGTATGAAAGGAAAAAAGCACTGCAAAATGCTACCTATGGCGGAGGGCAACTGACCTATCCTGAACCTATTCACACAAAACCTGCTACAATTTCAACAAATTCAATTAGAGATTAAAATATGATTATAAGCCAATTGGCATTATTTTGAGCGAAAATTAATCTAGATCTTTAAATCATGCTGTTACACGAAAGACGAAACATTTCCACCACTTGTAATTTGTTTGCACAATTTTGCTCTTTGTTATCTGGAAACTGAGAACTGCAATTTCCTATTTGTCTGGATTTTATTAAATCAAATTAATTTACTTGCTGATGATTAATTTCCCGATTTGTTTCCAGGGGCCGCTGGTGATGCGGTACAGATAGATTCCACTGGCAATGGGAAAGGAATGGGTGTCCTTTACATTCCACCAGAGGAGATTTGCCCCTACCCGCCCGCTCTGTTCGATGCGAACCACACGCTGCCCCAGGATGGTGTAAATTTCCAGTATAATGGGATGAGCTTCGGGAAGAATCACCTGAAAATTGATGATGCTCCCCATACCGAAGTACGGGTTCGGCCAGGGTGGTTGTACCTGGAAAAATGCGGGTGGTTGCGGTAGTTTTTCCTGCGCCAGGTTGTACGCCCGCAGCGCATCTACCTCGCCCCAACCCCGGTCGTTGTCCGGGTGCTCAGCATTGTCTCCGGATTGACGCATAATTCTCAGAATTTCTGTTAGCGTCAAATCCGGAAAAGCCTGTAAAATTTGTGCAGCAATACCAGCCGTTAAGGGGCAGCTCAGGGAAGTGCCGCTGGCTCGGTAATAACCACCGCCCGCTGCGGCACCCAATACTTCCACTCCCAGCGCCACCACATCCGGTTTAATGCGACCATCGAAAGTAGGCCCATGGGAACTGAAGTAGGCCAGTTCGTGATCGGAACGCACCGCGCCCACAGCCAGTACGTAAAACCCATCTGCCGGGGCGGTGATGTAATACCAGAATGAAGAGCCTTCGTTTCCTGCCGAATTCACCACTAGAACCCCGTGCTGAGCCAGAAAATTGGCCGCCTGAGTGACAATGGTGCTCTGTCCGTCCATATCCCGGTAACTGTAATTTCCTTCCCCGGCGTCGAAAACGGAATAGCCCAGAGAACTGGAGACAATATCCACTCCCAGCTGCTCTGCCCATTCCGCTGCAAAAGCCCAGTTGTCTTCCTCAAGATGAATTTCTTGATCGATCTTTTCCGTTTTGGCCAGAATGAACCGAGCATCAAAAGCGGGCCCAATCAGAGTGTCATTTAAAAATCCCCCAATAACAGACAGCGTCAGCGTTCCGTGGGAATCCTGATGCTTGGCATCTCCGGGTTGGTTGGCTGTAATGCTATCGTGTTGAATGAAATCATATTCCCCGATGATCTGATCTTGCAAGTGACGGAGCGCAGGATGGGTGTAGCGAAATCCGGTGTCGAACATAGCGATAATCACCCCCTTACCGGTAAGCCCTTTCCGGTGCAATTCGTGGATGCGGTGGAAGGTGATTTGCTGTTCCGAGAAACCATACCGGTACGGTAAACTATCTTCTTCACTGCGCTGAAATGATTGAAAATGAACCGTTTCCATTGGCTCCATGCGAAATTTCCACTGATGCACCGGTTCCAGATGATCCACAAAGGATAATCCGGCAATGCGGTGAAGTATTTCAATAGTGGCATATCCGCTTACCGCATTAAACCAGCGGGAAACCCCATGGATGTGAAATCCCAATTTCTGCAAGGAGTCCACATATTGTTCTTCAACCGGCAAATCCAGAGAGAGATTCTCTTTCAGGAAAGCATGCACGCCTCTTTTCTGGCGGCGTTCCACTGCCCGCGGAGTGAGTAGTTGTGTGATAACTTTCTCCTTTTGCTCGGGGGATAAATTGGTGTAATGCCCCTTGTCCTTAAAAAATACCCACACCCGGTTTTCACTAAATCCGGATTGAACCAGTATAAACAAAATGAAAATGAGAAAAGAGAGACTTAATACTTTCACAGGAACAATCTCCTTTTTAGAACAGGTTTATCTATCTATCAATTTAAAATCAAACAACAATTCAGAGAAAGGGTTTTATTTATTCATTAATAATTTGGGCAAATGAAGCATTGTTGCCTGCTAGACTCGCTAATAATTTTTTGAACAATTTTTGATTTAAATCACATATTGTATTAAAATATTTTTTCAACATTTTAATAAATCCTTAATTATTGTTATTTCTTATTATATAGGGGTTATTATGCATAAATATTTGGTATTTATGCTGCTTTGCGCCATTCCCGTGATTGGGGGGCAAATTACTAAAGGACCTTATTTAACCTGGCAAGAGAATACTTCAAACAGCATTACGGTGAATTGGGAGACAGATGGTGAATACAATTCCATAGTTGAATATGGCACTTCGTTGCCTTTAACTTCTATTTTCATAGATAATGCTGAGAAGCACTTACATCACATAACATTAACTGCTCTATCGCCTAATACAACTTATTACTACCGGGTTTCGTCTACTGGGGGACCTACCAGCGAAGTATATCAGTTTACTACTGGGTATAATCAAAAAGTCAATTTTCGTTTTGCAATATTAGGCGATACACGAACTGGGCACCAGATTCATCAGAATATCATTAATGCCATAGAATTATTTAATCCGGATTTTTATTTTAATACGGGTGATATGGTTAAAAACCCGGCGAGTAGTCTTGAATGGGATACATTTTTTCAAATTGAACAGAATATTCAATCTCACATTCCATTTATGCCTACTCGAGGAAACCATGAAGTAAATAGTACTTATTACCAGGATTTTTTTGAGCTTCCGGCAAATAACAATTCTCATACTCAGGACCTTTACTATGCTTTTTCTTATGGGAATGCTTATTTTATTGTGTTAGAAAGTGGTTTAAGCGGGTACTGGATTGAACCGGGTGGGGATGAGTACGAGTGGTTAAAATCGAAATTGGAATATGATGCTCAAAACTACGATTGGATTTTTATTGTATTTCATAACCCTCCTTATGGTTCAGGCCACCACCTAGGAGATTCTGATATAGCGAATTACTGGGTGCCTCTTTTCGAAACTTACCACGTCGATGTGTGTTTTAACGGGCATAATCATTTTTATGAAAGGAGCGTGAAGGAAGGGATTCAATATGTTACCATAGGTGGGGGTGGTGCCCCACTTCGTGGAATGAGCGATCCAAACGCGAATCCCTATCGAGTATTTTTTGAAGAAGTAAATCATTATGCCATTGTCGATATTCAAGGACCGGTGATGACCTACAAAGCCTACCGATTGGATGGCACCGTCATGGATCAATTCGAGATTACCAAGGACATTACTCTGCCCATATTTCTTTCCCGCTTCGAAGCAAGCCGGGTGGATGAATATACGGCGCAGATTCAATGGCAAACGGAAAGCGAAATTGATCTTGAGGGTTTCAATCTTTACCGAAAAGGAGAAAACCAACCCGTTCGACAGCAAATTTCAGGATACCGGATTAACCCTGCCCTGAAGGCTGCGGGTTCCTCTACCATTACCCGATATTATCAGTTTACCGATAACTACCTTCGGCCCGGGGAAACTTACCTGTACTGGTTAGAAGCACAATATTATGATGGTACTGCTGAAATGTTTGGTCCCGTAGAAGTGGGAGGGTTCCAGCAAACCATTCCCACATCCCATCGGCTTCTCGTAACCAATTATCCCAACCCTTTTAATAACGAGACCACCATTTCTATTCAACTTCCGGTAACAACCCAGAACGTTGGTCCGCTAAACATCCGGATTTATGACCTGAGTAGCCGACTGGTTTATCGGTTGAAAAAATGGAATCCAGAAAGTGGGAATTTTACCTTTAACTGGTGCGGGACGGATGAATCAGGAAATTCCGTGAGCAGTGGAATTTATCTGCTACAGGTTCAATGGGGTGGTTTAACACGGGTACATAAACTCATCTATTTAAAATGAATGTATATTATTTCTTGATGATGCTTCTCTTTGTTCCCTGCCTCAATGCCACATCATAAAAACGGAAAGTAGCATTCCTTCCTTTCAACCCTTTTGAAAAATGAGTTCCCGGAATCTGGGAGGCATTCCCTCAAATACAGCTTCCGGGGGGATACCAGTTTCTGGAATGGATGTGCCGAGCTTCCTTTACAGTGGGTAAAATTAGTTGCAATTCCGAATTCAGTGTGTTTATTTTTGAACCCGCAAATTCGCCTGCATCCGATAAGAGATGCTCTGTGGGAAGAAGTTGGTTCCCCACAACAATTCCAAATTATCTCATTACTTGATTTAATAGGGAATTTTTGTTAAACTTACGGACTTTTTGGAGAATTGTTATGACAGTTACCAAAAGTGATTTAATTAACCGATTGGCCGAAGCCACGGGCTGGACAAAAGTGGATCTGGAAATTATTCTGAATGGGTTTCTGGCCAATATTATCGAATCGCTTCAGGAGGGGGATCGAGTGGAAATTCGCGGTTTTGGTAGCTTCTATACTAAAGAACGGCAGCCGAGGTTGGTTAAGAATCCCAAAACCAAGCGGATTGTGAAAATAGATCACCGGTTCGTTCCGGTGTTTCGCCCGGCAAAGTATTTTAAAGAAAGTGTGAACGAACGATTGTTACAAAAACAACAATTGGAGAAGGATGAATAGCACGTGTCCAAAATGTGGCGCTTCAATTCCGGAACAGGCTAAATTTTGCCCGGAATGTGGGGCCAGGATAAAACCGGAGGTGCCTTTAGAATCAAAAAAAGGCGATTCCTCTGGCGGTGGCTTTTCTTTTTTTAAGGAAAAATATAACTGGATTTATCTGGTGTTATTGGCCTCGGTTATTGTGGTGGGAATTTACAATTATCCGTATTTTGTGATTCCTCCCCGCCAATCTACTCATACCCATTCTCATTCCACCACACCGGAACTCTCCCCGGAAGAGCAGCAACAATACGAGCAGATTAAAGCCATGCTGGAGAAAAATCCGGATGGAGTGGAAGAGAATATCCACATGGGGAATTTTCTGTTCGATCATCAACGGTACGACGAGGCCATTCAGCATTACGAAAAGGCGTTGCAATTGGATCCCCGCAATACGGCGGTTATCGTGGACCTGGGAGTGTGTTATTTTAATCTGGGACAATTCGATAAGGCAGAGGAGCTGTTCAAAAAAGCACTACAAATTGATGATAAACAACCCAATGCGCTGTACAATCTGGGGGTAGTATATGCCCAGCGGGGCGACATGGATGCAATGATGAAAATCTGGAACAAACTCATTGAAGTGGCTCCGGAGTCCGGTCCCGCACAAACTGCCAAGCAAATGATTGAACAGGTCAAACAATCGATGGAAAATAAATAACCGGTAAGAAGAAAAGGAGAAGTGTCTATGCCGTGTGGTCGTAAACGAAAACGCCATAAAATGGCAACGCACAAACGGAAAAAACGTCTGCGCAAGAATCGCCACAAAAAGAAAATCCGTTAATTGACGGAACTGCCCAATTCATAAAAAAGCTTCGGTTCTCGTAAGCTGAAGCAGATGGAACCATGGAAGAACGCATCTACAGCGTTAGTGAGCTTACCCGGGAGATAAAACAACTGCTGGAAGGCAGTTTTCCCCGTTTATGGGTGGAAGGGGAAATCTCCAATTTTAAGCGGCACAGCTCCGGGCACCTTTATTTTACCCTGAAGGACGAACAGGCCCAAATTAACTGCGCCATGTGGCGTTTTCGGGCGCAAAGTCTATTGTATCGTCTGGAAGATGGAATGAAGGTGCTGGTTCAGGGCGATCTTCAGGTGTACGAGCGGGGTGGGACTTATCAGATCATTGTGCAGGATGTCCAGCCCGCTGGCGTGGGAGCACTCCAGATGGCCTTCGAGCAGTTGAAGAAAAAACTTTTCGCCGAAGGCCTTTTTGATGAAGCACATAAAAAGCCCATTCCGCAGTATCCGGAACGGGTAGGCGTGGTGACTTCTCCCACAGGCGCCGCAATTCGGGATATCATCAGCGTGATCCGCCGCCGCTTCCCCGGTACCGAAATTCTGCTTTACCCGGTGCGGGTGCAGGGAGATGGTGCCGCCGAAGAAATTGCTGCTGCGATTCGCCATTTTAATGAGTACGGAGAGGTCGATGTGCTCATTGTGGGACGGGGCGGTGGCTCTCTGGAAGATTTGTGGGCATTTAACGAAGAGGTGGTCGCTCGTGCTATTTTTGCCTCACGTATCCCCATTATTTCCGCTGTGGGGCACGAGGTGGATTTTTCCATCTCCGATTTTGTGGCCGACCGTCGTGCTCCTACGCCTTCTGCTGCAGCGGAAATGGTGGTTAAAGACCGCCGGGAATTGGCCGGAGTATTAAACTATTATCGAGAAAAACTGGCTGGAGAAATTACCCGAAAAATTCATCTCCATCGAGAACAGTTGCAACAATATCGCCGGAGCTACGCCTTCCGGCGCCCGGAAGATTTGATTTACCAGAAAATGCAGCAGCTGGATGAACTATCCCGCAAAATTTCCCTGGCTGTAGGGCATCATTTAACCACCCGGAAACAACATCTGGAACGGTTACGCAGTCAGCTCCGGGCACTCAGTCCGAATGCGGTGCTCCAGCGCGGTTACAGCATCTGTTATAAAGATGGCACGGTAGTCAGGGATGTCGCACAGGTTCAGGTGCTGGATATAGTACAGGTAAAACTGGCGCGGGGCCAGTTTCTCTCTCAGGTTCAAATTTTGGGAGAAGGTGGATAATGAGCAAAAAAATGTCGTTCGAACAGGCCATGAGCCGTCTGGAAGAAATTGCCCGCATCCTGGAACAGGGACAGGCTTCGCTGGAAGAATCCATTAAACTATATGAAGAAGGGATTCAGCTGATTGATTTCTGCCAGAGCAAATTGGATGAAGCGGAAAAGAAAGTGCTAAAATTGCAAAAAAATGCCGATGGTGAATTCGAAACATCTCCCCTGGATGAACCCACCTCCTGAGTTTCACCATTCATTCCTGCCAATATAAATATTTTAGCAATGAATTACTCCGGGAACAGGGGAAGTTGAAATTAAAGGGAACGTGATTTGACTTTCTTCATCCCGGAACTTTCCTCGAACTTTAAACTGCTGTTCAGGAAAAATTTTCAGAAAAAACATTTGGTTATGGGGATGTTCGTAACCAAATTCGATTTTCAGATTCATCGGTTGAATTCCAGAAATGCTATTCAAAACGGGGACGGATCGGGTGCGCGGATTTCATGGCTTTTGCCGCAAGAAAAATCTAAATTTTCCACAAATATACGACTTTAAAGAATGAGTACTACAATTCTGGGAATTTCCGCCTTTTACCACGATAGTGCGGCCTGTTTACTCCGGGACGGCGAAATTGTTGCTGCAGTGCAGGAGGAACGATTCACCCGGAAAAAGCACGATTTTTCGTTTCCTCGCCATGCCATTACTTATTGTTTGCAGGAAGTGGGCCTTGAGATATCGGAACTCGATTATGTGGCATTTTACGATAAGCCGCTGCTCAAGTTCGAGCGGATTCTGGAAACCTACCTGGCTATTGCTCCGCGGGGATTTCGTACTTTCGTGAAAGCAGTCCCCTTGTGGCTTAAGCAAAAATTGTGGATTCGGAACCTCATTCAGGAAGAACTGAATTTTAGCGGAAAGATTTATTTCCCCGAGCATCACCAATCCCATGCTGCTTCGGCTTTTTTCCCTTCACCCTTTTCGCAGGCGGCTATTTTAACTGTGGATGGGGTGGGGGAATGGGCAACCAGTAGCTGGGGCGTGGGTCTGGAGAATCACCTTCAGTTGCAGCAGGAAATGCACTTTCCCCATTCCCTGGGATTATTCTATTCCGCTTTTACGTATTACTGTGGATTTCGAGTGAACTCCGGGGAATACAAGTTGATGGGGCTGGCACCTTACGGCGAGCCGCGTTTTACCCGGAAAATCCTGAAGGAACTAATCGATATCAAAGAGGATGGTTCTTTTTATCTGAATCTGGATTATTTCGATTATCTGGGGGGAGAAACCATGATCAACTCGCGGTTTCACTCCCTGTTTGGTGCACTGCCGCGCAAACCGGAAGAGCCCCTCACCCAGCACTACATGGATGTGGCGGCATCCGCGCAACAGGTAACGGAAATGGTGCTGGAGCGAATGGTGCGGTACATTCAACGACAGACGGGGGAGGAGAATCTGGTGCTGGCGGGTGGAGTGGCGTTAAACAGTGTGGCAAATGGTAAAATTTTGCAGAAGGGTATCTTTCGGCGACTCTGGATACAGCCTGCTGCCGGGGATGCGGGCGGTGCTCTGGGAGCGGCTTTTTTTGTGTGGTATCAGATTCTGAAAAATCCGCGCCGGGTGGATGGTATCCACGATGCCCAGAAGGGGTCGTTGTTAGGTCCTTCGTTTTCGGAAAGCGAGATAAGAGCGGCACTGCAGGGGCAACCGGTAACTTATCGGAAATTATCTGAGGAAGAACTCCTTACCGTAACGGCCCGACAATTGAGCCAACAAAAAGTGGTGGGTTGGTTCCAGGGGAGGATGGAATTTGGTCCCCGGGCGCTGGGGAATCGTTCCATTCTGGCGGATGCCCGGGATGCCGAGATGCAGCGCCGGTTGAATCTGAAAATCAAATTTCGGGAAGGGTTTCGCCCTTTTGCCCCGGCGGTGTTAAAAGAAGATGTCGGGGAGTATTTTACTCCCGCAGGGGAAAGCCCCTACATGTTATTGGTGGTACAGGTGCATCCCCAACAGCGGTTTGCGGAAGTTCCTGAAGAAAACCACCACTGGAAGGAGCGCCTGCAATCGGTGCGCTCGCGTATACCTGCCGTAACCCATGTGGATTTTTCGGCACGCATCCAGACGGTGGATGAAGAGAGGAATCCGCTATTTTACCGTTTGCTCCGGAAATTTAAAGAACTAACCGGCGTTCCGGTGCTCATCAATACTTCCTTCAATGTGCGCGGCGAACCCATTGTGTGCACTCCCCGGGATGCGGTGGCTTGTTTTTTGAATACTCACATGGATTATCTGGTGATAGGTCCCTATTGGGTGGAAAAAGTGCAATCAGCAGATGAAAGGGCAATGCAGCAGTATCGGAAACAATTTCAGCCGGATTAACCTGCGAGGAATTTATGGACAGACGTTACAGTAAAAATGAGATGGTTTTTGTTGCAGGCTGGTTGGGCATCTGGTTTCTGCTCAATTTGATATTATTTCACTGGAACCCGCAATCCGTGGGATTCCTCCTGCTTTCCGGTTTAACCGGAATAATTGCCCTGAGTTTTGTGTTGTTTCCCGCGGGATTTCGCCGGAT
>JALXCH010000659.1 GCA_026991005.1 Calditrichia bacterium
ATGATTTCGTTATTTTCCATGGGAGCATCCAGAGGGATGGGATGGTCGTACCAGTACTGCTGGGGCTGATGCTGATATTGTTGCACAATTTCCCGGAATTGGGGATCGAGATTTTCCGCCGCACCCAGCGGTGGCCGTAAAAGCACATTGGAGGTAAATAAAATCTGCCGGGCCGGTTGTTGAATGGGATGAGGATTTTTCCGGGTAATTCTAACCCGACGTTTCCGGAATAATTCTCGTTCCACTTCTTCTTTGTGTAAATAGATGTCCACACCTTCGGGAAAGAACATCCGCCAGGCCTGTAAAAACGGTTTCTCCTCATTCTGGTCGATGGGTTTTAAATCAGCAAAGAATTTTGCCTCGGTAGATTCTATTTCCTGTTTTATTTTATCTTTAATCTGGAGAATGAATTGCGCCGGGGAACTAAAAGACGGGTGGTTTTTCAGTTCGTGCAGTACATTTGCGGCAACCGACCACTCGGGGTGTTTTTCCATGAATAAGTAAATTAAACTCGCCTTAAAGAAATTTCCGGGATTTCTGGAACTATCTTTACCCTGAAATGTTTGCAGCAGAGAGTTAAAATCAGGTAATTGAGCAATCAATGAAGCCATCCACGATTGAAATTTTTCCCAGTTTTCCTTCATATCATATCCCTATTTTTTATTCCGGAAACAATAAATCACATGTGCAAGATAAAAAGGAAAGCAGACTGTTTCAAAATAGAGCTTACATTTATCTTGAAAAAATGTACGAGAAACCGGTACTGATAAAAGCGGGTAAAATGTCACGACTTCCTGTCCGATACATAAAAGCCTTGATAAGTAGGGAATTTAAGCAGATATTACGTAATGTTAGATGTAACACAAGTGTTCCTCATTATAACATCGGGAGAATTTTCATGTTAAAATTAACTCCACTTTATATCCTGATACTGGGTGTGTCCCTTGCTCTGGGAATCACTTTGCAGGAGGCGTACCAGAATGCCTCACCGGGGCTGGGGTACGACAGATTAGTTCTTTTAAACCCGGATTCAATTTACACCGGTGGGCTAAATATTGTGGATGAAAAAGTGGGTATCAAAGGATTTGGTGCTATAATCGATTTGAATAACGACTCGATCTCGGTTACGGGACAATCGATTATTGATCTGGATGGTTGCGTCATCATTAACGGAGCTGCCGGGTTGTATCTGGACGGACCGGTGGTTTCCCGGGTTTCTCAATGCACTTTTTACGGAAATCAGTATGGTATTCTCATCAAATCCGGCGATGCCAGTATTGTGGTGTACAATACCATTCTGGCTCATCAATTCCGCTATGGATTTGCTTGCCAGAAGAGCACGCAGCGCATATTGTATTACCTGGATGCGTTTCAGAATACTCAGGGAAATTATGTGGAATGGTGCCCGGGCTGAGGTGGAGGTTCTTATCAGGCCTTTGCGCCGCAACCTGGTACAGGTTGTTTAACCAGCAATCCGCAATTTTTAGATCCTGGCAGTTACCTCTTTTACCTTCAGTCCAACTCCCCGTGCATTGGTAGCGGTAAAGATGGCTACGATATGGGAGGTATTTTCTACAACGATATCCCCGAAGCCCCGGACAGTTTAACTATCCAGGCAGATACCAGCCAGGGAACCATCACCCTGAAATGGAAAAATCCCACCCGCACAGTGTACGGTAATGCGCTGGATTCTCTTTCTGCCATTCGCATTTTTCGCAACGATTCCCTGATTGCCGAGTTGAACCTGACGGATGAGAGTTACGATTCTTCTTACACCGATGTCATTCCACAGGGTGATTTTTACCGTTATGGCGTGTGTGCGGTAGATGGCAATTCCATTCCCGGGCGCATTATTTACGGATGCGAAAAATGGTACGGAGATCCCATTCACGGAATCGTTATCTGGGATCTGGATGTAACTCCTATTACAGGACAGGCCCTGGTGGAGGGAATTCGCGCCACAGGGTACAACGCTCCCATTTACCTGAGTTACACATCCGCTCGCTACCCCCTTACCCAGGATGTTCAGGCCGTATTTGTGTGTTTGGGGATGTACTCCAACAACCATCAACTTACCGATGAAGAAGGTCTGAAACTCAAGAACTATCTGGATCAGGGTGGCCGGGTGTATATGGAAGGTGGAGACACCTGGTGTTACGATCCTCAAACCGTGGTTCATCCTTACTTTCACATCCTGCCAATTGGGGATGGGAGTTCCGACCTTACCGCAGTAGTGGGAGATACCGGCACCTTTTGTGACGGACTCTTTTTCAACTATCAGGGAGAGAATTCCTGGGTGGATCGCATTGCTCCTTCGGGAACCAGCCAGCGCATTCTACACAATTTGAATACGCTTCATGGAGTGGCAGTGGCTTATGATGGTGGCAGCTACAAAACCATCGGTGCCAGTTGTGAGCTGGGGGGGCTGGTGGGAAACACACCAAACAGTACCCGGAATGAGCTCATACGGCGTATTCTGTTGTTCTTTGATGTGATTTCTCCCAATAATATTTCCGGAAATTCCGCATCCTCTCTACCGCAGGAATTTCTCTTGCAATCCAATTATCCCAATCCTTTCAACAACCGCACGGTGTTTACTTTTGCGCTACCCTGGAATGGGGATGTCCAGTTACAAATTTTCAATGTTGCAGGGCAAAAAGTTTACCAGATGGAACGAAAGGGGCTTCCGGCTGGATGGCATCGGATGAGCTGGGAGGGAATCGATTCTCGTTCGCGACCAGTGGCAAGCGGGCTGTATTTCTACCGTGTCACAGCGTACTCCTCCCGGGGCAAACAAATGGTGCGCACGGGAAAAATGCAACTGGTAAAATAGATGTTTTAACCCAATCTCATTCCCCTGTTCTCTTCTGGAAAAGAGGAGAACAGGGGTGAGGAAAAGATTTTCTACGAAATTTCACGGGAAAAATCGACCCGGATTTTCTATGTTTTATCACATGAGGATTTTTGTTCCTGTGTCGCCTCCTACGATTTTTTTATCCATTCCGCTTAAGAGAACTTTACGTGGGCCTCGGAGACGAAGTAACCGAACCGAAAAACCAAGGTTTGCACCTGGACGAAATACAAGGGAATAAATAGCGCCTGAAGAGACCTCCAGGGGAAAGAGTACAACATCAGTTCCAGATTAATCTTAATAAACAAAGCATACTCCAGAAATTAAATGAAGTATGTTAAGTTTACAGAAAAATAATAATATAGCTGAATAAAGAATTTTGGATTAATCTAACTTTAATTTTACACTTTTGCGCATAATCCACCAATAAAATCCCGGAATAACTTTTATTTTTCTTCATAAAAAAAGTAAAGCTTCCGAATACTGCCTTCAAAAAATAGCTTGGTTAAAATTATTTTATGGGTATTTGTGGTGGGATAAAGATAAATGAATTGACCGTGCAAATATTTTGATGGTGAGATTTTTTATTAATTTTTTAAAATACTTTATCTGAAACAAAGAAATTTAACCGTTAAGAAAGACCGGGAATTTCTGTACTTACGCAAAAATTCTATTTTTTCGTTGTACACATCAGGTAATCGTTTTATCATTAAATCTTTTAATGAAGAAGTTACATCTATTACAAAAGGAGGTTGCGAATGAGCCGGCTATATCTTCTGAAGATAGTGATGTCTATGTTACTTTTTACCATACAGGCGGGAGTGTCTTCCGGGGTAACATTTAGTGGTTATATGTTCGGAGATTATTTCTGGATGGCTTCGCATCACGATGCGGATATTAAAGATGCGAATGGGTTCTGGATGCGGCGGATTTACCTGACCTTCGATTATTCCCTCACTCCCAGATTTTCCACCCGGGTTCGATTTGAAATGAATTCCCGGGGCGATTTTTCTACCACCTCTTCGGCCCTTGTACCTTACATCAAAGATGCCTACCTCAAATGGCAAATTAACCGGAACCATCAGATGTATCTGGGAATTTCCCCTCCCCCAACCTTTGACTACATTGAAGGTTTCTGGGGATATCGTTTTCTGGAGAAAACGGCTCTGGATTTACAACGCTGGGGTCCCTCCCGCGAGTTTGGTGTATCTCTAAAAGGTAATTTAGTAAGCTCTGGCACCTTGCAGTATCATGTGATGCTGGGTAATGGGAATGGAAATAAATCTGAAACGAATATAGGGAAGAAATGGATGGGTGCTCTGCGCTATTTTCCTGTAAAGCAGTTTGTGCTAGAAGCTTATGCCGACTGGAATGATAAGCCAGGCCACACGGATTGGAAGACGTACCAGATTTTTGCCGGTTACCAGGGAAATCGATTTCGCATGGGAAGTAGTTTTTCCCGTCAGGTAAGGCAGACAACGGAGGGAACAGACACAATATTAGATTTGCTTTCCGTTTTTGCTGTGTGGGAGTTCCATTCTCAGTGGAGTGTAGTGGCGCGGGTGGATCGCCAGTTCGATCCCAATCCCGAAGCGGCAAAACAACAATACCTGCCCTTCCATCCCACTTCCAGTTCCACCTTTTTTCTGGCCGGGGTGGATTTTCGTCCTCATTCTGCTATTCACCTGATGCCCAATATCGAGATAATAAAATACGACCGAAACGAGCAGGGAGAAATCCCCACCAGCGATGTGGTTCCCCGAATTACCTTTTTTTGCGTGTTTAAGTAAGAAGACGGCTCCCGGGGAAGCAATCGGGTTTTACCAGGCAAGACCCAGGGCCTTACACAGGAAGCGCATCAGGGGAGCCATGGTGCGACAGGCCTGAGCAAAGAGGGAGAGAAAATCTGGCCCGCAGGCTGTGGACTCATCGAAATATACCACAGCGTAAAAATCCTTCCGCTTTAGATCTTCCACCAGAGGATGCCCAGGATCAAATCCCCGGGGAGCTCGTTTCAGGGATTCACCACCCAGCTGGTACTCCGGATATTCCCGGGTGAAGGCAATAGCCTGCTCCCATTCTTCGGGATGCTCTACAATGGCGGTGCGGATTTTAATTAAAGACTTACTATCCGGATGCCAGGTTCCTGCTGCTGCCAGTACCTTGCCCGGCTCCAAATGTAGATAAAATCCCGGGGTGTAGGCATCCCGAGCCATTTCGTGCCGAAACTGAATGCCCACGTGTGTTTTGTAAGGACTTTTGTCCCGGGAAAAACGCACGTCCCGGTAAATTCGAAACATGGAACCGCCTACCGGTCGGGGATCAGCCACAAAATGGGGACTGAATTCTTCCAGATAGGGAGCAAAATCGGCGATGAAGCGCAGCACCGGTTGACGCACATCCCGCTCGTAGCGCGCCTTATTTGCCTGAAACCACAACCGATTGTTGTTTGTTTTCAGTTCCCGTAGAAAATTAAATAAAGCCGGGGAAAAATATGGGGTATCGGACATTGTACACCTCTGATTTAATGAATATCTAATCCTGAACACTCCACAAAATCAACAAAATTTATGTCTTCATTCAAAACAAAATTTTAAAATTTAAACAGCTACTCATCATTTCCGGAATTTTAGAACCCACCTTTTTCCCGAAGCTTATGGGGAAAAGGAAATTTCTCCACCGGGTAGATGGGATGTTCGATTTCTGCAAAAGAATAAATCCGGGCCGCTGAACCCTTCTACCCTGAATAAGATAAATGCCCGGTACGGAAATTAATGGTAAAATTGCAGAAAGAAGGAGAGCATGGAGAAGTAGATAAGCAGCCCCACCACATCGTTAAACGTGGCAATGAAAGGGCCGGTGGCCAGAGCGGGGTCGATATTAAATTTTTTGAAGATGAGGGGGATGGTGGCGCCAATGAAAGAGGCATTCAGGACCACAATAATTAAAGTGGAACCCAGGATAAGCCCGAAGGTGGGGTCGTGTTGCCATAAAGAGATAATCAGGAAAATGAGTGCGCCGAGGACAAAGCCGTTGAGCAGGGCGACCCGAATTTCCCGAAAAAGACGGCGTCCCGTGTCCTTGAAGCTGATTTCCCCCGTGGCAAGCCCGCGCACCACAATAATGCTGGATTGTTGCCCACTGCTCCCACCCATGGCCATGACGATGGGAATGAAGAATGCGGAGGTAATAATTTTTTCCATGGTCGCCGAGAAGGAGCTCAGGATAAACGCGGAAATAATCTCGCCCACAAAGGAGAGGATGAGCCAGGGGAGGCGGGCACGAGAAATTTCCAGCACACTGTCCTCCAGCACGCTTTCTTCCCCGGTTCCGGCAATTTTACCCAGGTCTTCATCAATCTCTTCATCAATCACATCCACCACATCATCAATGGTGATGCGACCAATGAGTTTGTGCCGTTTGTTCACCACCGGCGCCGAAACCAGGTTGTACTTCCGGAACAGCCGCGCCACCTCCTCCTGATCCATATCGCTATCCACACTCACCACGTCTTCCTTCATGATTTCGCGCACCCGGGTATCGGGGTTGGCCAGAATCAAATCTCGCAAAGAGACCATTCCCACCAGAACACCAAAATCATCAATCACGTACACATGGTACACATCCTCCACATCCTGGTAGTGCTTGCGAATTTCTTCGATGGCATCCCGAACCGTGGAGTTGGCATTAACAGCCACATACTCTTTGGCCATGATGCCACCAGCCGTGTCTTCCGGGTAAAGCAGCAGTTCCTGGATTTCTTCCGAGCTCTCTTCTGGAACCCGCTTCAGCACCTCGCTGGCCTGCTCCACCGGAAGCTCCGAGACAATATCTGCCGCATCATCCGAATCCATCTCGTGGATCATTTCGGCAATCTGCTCGGTGTTCATTCCTTTTAAAATGTCTTCCTTGACGTTTTCCTCCAGTTCGGCCAGCACGTCACTGGCCAATTCCGGTGGCAACAGATTAAAAATTGCCCGGCGCTCGTCCTCATCCAGATGCCCCATGATCTCAGCGATGTCTGCCGGGTGCATGTCGGCAATGATATTCAGGACGAAATTGGTTTGTCCCTTTTTAATCAGATACTGAATGTCATCCAGGATTTCGTCCAAATTAATTTCACTGGTCATGGGCGCCATGGCTTTCGTTAAGCAGTTGATGAATGGTGTTACTTAATTCCACAAATTCGGCAACGGAAAGGTTTTCCGGCCGACGGGAAAAGTCAAATTTTGTCCGCCCTAATATAGTGGAAGAAAAGAGGTTAGACAACGTGTTTCGCATCATTTTTCTTCTCTGGGCAAAACAAGCCCGCACAATGCGCCGGAAAAGCACCTCGTCGTGGGCTTCCCGTTCTTCGGCGGGGCGAAATTCCAGCCGCACAACGGCAGAATCCACCCGGGGGCGGGGGCGGAACACCGAAGCGGGAACGGTAAACAAATATTCCACACGGGAGAAATATTGCACCTGTACGGAGAGGATTCCGTACTGCTTGCTCCCCGAGGCAGCCACCAGGCGCTCTGCCACCTCCATCTGCACCATAATCACCGCTTCCTGCAGGAATGCCGATTCTTCAATAAGTTTGAATAAAATGGGGGAGGTGACATGATAGGGCAAATTGCCAATGACCCCCAGCTTTGTGGAAGAGTGGGAACGAGCCAGTTCTTCCAAAGAAATTTTCAGAATATCTCCGGGAATGAGTTTCAGGTTGGGAGGGTTTCCCAGCCGCTCCGGGAGTTCACCGGCTAAGCGGGTATCCAGTTCCACCGCAACCACCGGACCGGAGCGCTGCACCAGCAGTTCAGTTAAAATTCCTTTTCCCGGGCCAATTTCCACCACCGGAACCTCGCCCGGTACGGTAAGTGCATTCACAATTTTCCGGGCAATATTTTTATCGGTGAGAAAATTCTGGCTTAAAGGGACGCGTGTTCGTTTCATAAGAATCGGGATTACTCCATTTGGTTCCACACGATTTTTCCGTTAACCACCGTAAGCAGGGAATGGGTTTCAGCCAGTTCCTCCGGGGAAACCGCGGTGATATCCCGATCGGGAATAAAAAAATCCGCCAGCATCCCGGGGTGGAGGCTGCCCAGTTCCGTTTCCCTGTGTACGGCATAGGCACTCTGGCTGGTGTATGCTGCCAGCGCCGTGGGCAGGGTAATTGCTTCCCCGGGATGGAACGGTTCCCGGGAATCGCCCGGACAATGGCGTTGCACGGCTGCATAAATGTTGTGCCAGGGCTGGAAGGGGTAAATGGGCGCATCCGAGCCCAGAACCAACCGCGCCCCGCCCCGCAGCAAACTGCCGAGGGCATAGGCGTAGCGTCCCCGCTCTCCCCAGTATCGCTCGATGAGTTCCCGGTCTCCCGGCAGGTGAATGGGTTGCACGCTGGCAATCACCCCGGCTTTTCCAAACAGAGGGAAATCGTCGGGATGCACCAGCTGAGCATGTTCAATCCGATGCCGCAACCCCTGCTGCCGGGAAGCGGCGGAAAAACGGGCAAAAACCTGCAGAACCATGCGATTTGCAGCATCGCCAATGGCATGCACCGCGCAGTTTACCCCCAGCTTTACCGCCTTTTCCACCAGGCCGGTTAATTCTTCTTCACTAATCGCTGCAATTCCCCGGTGGTTGCTCCCCCGGTAATTTTCCAGCATCCAGGCGCTCTGGGAGCCCAGCGCCCCATCACTAAAAATTTTAATGCCGTTTATTTGAATCCAGGGGCTCCCAAACGGAGTGGAGAGTTTCAGGGATTCCAGTAGCTCCAGCTGGGAGGCGGGAACGTACCAGAACACCCGCAGGTTCAGTGCCTCCTGTCGAAGCGCCTGGCGATACAGGCGGAATTCCGCTGCTGTTTCCATGCTGTGGATGGAGGTTAAACCCAGCCGGTGCATCTCCTGCTGCGCCTCGCGAAACGCCGCCTGCAGGGTGTTCCATTCGGGCAGCGGAATGGCCTCCCGCACCGGAAGGGTCGCGTTTTCTTGCAGAATACCGGTGGGGTCTCCGTGGCTATCCCGCTGAATCACTCCCCCGGCGGGATCGGGAGTGTGCGCATCGATATGCAACAATTGCAGCACCGGGGAATTCACCCAGTACGTATGCCAGTCCCGGCTTTCTAAAGCGATGAAGTGACGGGTGCTGATGGCATCCAGCAATTTTTTATGGGGGAAATGGGTAAGCTGCCAGCGCTCTTTATCCCACCCTCCACCGACAATCCAGCTCCCCGGAGGAGCCGTTTTGGCCCTTTCCCGAAGGAGATCCAGCGCCTCCGTTACCGTGGCACAGCGGGAGAGATCTATTTCCAGTTTGCGTCGCACATAGCCCAGAAAATGGATGTGAGAATCGGAAAAACCCGGTAAAATCGGAAGTCCCCGGGCATTGATAACCCGGGTGTGGGAACAGCGGTAGGCGAGGATTTCCTTATCCCCTCCCGTGAGCACGATGCGATGTTTCCAGCTCATCAGAGCAGTGTCCCGGGTAAATCCCTGCTCGGGATTGTAAATACGTCCGTTGTAAACAATTAAATCCGGGCAAAACAGCATGGAGACCTCGGGATTTTTTCTCTTGTGGAAGGTGGTGAAAAAGGGGAATAAAAAACCCCGCCGAAGCGGGGTGCTATTTATTTGCGTACCGTTTCGTAACGTATCACCAGTTTGTCGTTGAGAAACTCCTCCCGTGCCGTGTTAATGGGATTTTCTTCGTCTTCGATTGGTTCTTCCACCTCGGGTTTCTCCTCATCCAGACTCAGGAATTCCTCTTCAAATTCCCCCTCTAATTCTTCCAGAATCTGACGATCGCGCTTTTTCTGGTACAACTCTTCGTTAATCTGGCGTGCCCGTTTGGCAATCACCATGGCCGCTTCGTACAG
>JALXCH010000660.1 GCA_026991005.1 Calditrichia bacterium
GCAGAAAGCTCTCCACAATGGCATGGCGCACGGGAATGTGTTTTTCCCCTATGAGAAAGAGTTTTTTGTTTTTCTGATCCGATTCCACATCCTGAAGCTGGTTGAGGATGAAGCTGGCACCCATGGCAGCCATGAAAGCCAGCATGGAGAGTGCAATGGCACCATTCCACCAGTGGACGGGAAAAGAAGTTTGGGGGAAAAACGCTCCCCATTGGGTCTCTCCGGTGCTCACCAGATAACCCGCCAGCAGGGTGCTCCAGCCCGGGAAAAACAGAATGGGGCGGGTGACGAAAAAGTAATCCAGCAATTTAATCCAGTTACGTGCCATGCGCCTCGATGCGAATATGGTTCGAGATAATCCAGATGCGATTTTTACGATATACTTCGGTGCGATAAACGCCCGGTTCTTCGATATCGAATTCTGCTTTTTTGCCTTCCTTCCGGGCAATGGGCTCTCCGTTCCGGAGCAGCACAATTTTGCTCCGTGCCGGGCACTGAACCACACAGTTGGTCGGTTCGGAGAAAGGAAGTCTTTCGCCAATTACGGCAATCCCCCGCTGGTTGATGGCTTTCATCTCGAAGCCGCGAGCATCGCCCAGGGTGAAGTTGGAAATAAACACCCGGCTTTGTTGCAATGCCTGGTAAATGAGCTCCCGGGAACGGGAAAGCGCCTCGCCGGGAATCAGGGGTTGGGTAAGCAGCAGATGGGTACGGATGGTTTTAAAAAGCACTTTGTAGGGGAAAATGGTCACCTGAAACAGACCACCCAGAATGCGGTGTTTGTGAGCATGGGCATCTACCCCGCCAATTCCCACCACCGGTCGCCGCAGATTTACCTCATCCCAGCGCTTCAGCGTCTGGCGATTGGGCCCTTCTACCGACTTGCGGGGGTGAATAAAGCGCCAGAGCTGGTTCCAGGGATTTAGCCCTTCCATCCACTCGGACATCTGGTTCCACACCTCGATGCCCTGAAAATCGTCGCTTTCCCAGGCCGTCCAGGGGTAAGGCGGGTGTTCCACCAGAGCATCCCGTTTTTCATCCGGATGGGCAATGATCCCGAAACCACCCTGTTCCCGTACCTGCCGCACATATTCCGCTGCCGGTAAATTCTTATTAACTTCTTCCTTTAGACCAAATGCCAGGTAGTGGTTGGCATCATCTACATCATTAATTTCGTAGCCAATAATGGCCAGAACCCGACCGTACCAGCCTTCTTCACCGTTTTTTAATGCCTGAAGGTTGTTGTGGTCGGTAATCATTACATAATTCAGCCCCACAGTTTCGGCATCCCGGGCGATTTGTTCAATGGTTCCGGTTCCGTCAGAATATCGGGAATGAATATGAATGCAACCGACCGCTTCGTAATATGTATCCAGTTTGTCCATCCGTGCTCAGCATTTCTAATAGTTCTAATGATAAAATAGGAACGAAACATTTTCAAACGGTTTTTTGCGAAGAATCCTGAGGAAATATCTGAATTAGCCTGTTTGTAGAATACGTTTTTTTCATCGCTTCCTTTTCGTTTCAGAATCTTCCGCTTTTTGATTTACCGGATGCTTCGCCAATTTTAAAGCTGGTTCCTTTATGTTAATTTGAGGATTCTCCGGTTAAAACAGTGTGCCCTTTAAATTTTGCCCACCCTCCACAAACAAAAGTTACCAATTGAGAGATTACATCCTGACACATCAGGAAGTAAGGGATGGGAAAGCCTATATGGAAGAATGCGACACCACATGGCTAATTTAAGATGAAATGGGTGGAAGAGCAAGGCGGGAGTTGAGGTTGCGAGTAACAAAAGACAAATCCCAAAACCCAAATACCAAATTCCAAATGATTTAGTTATTCTTGCTCTAATTTTAATTCGTGCTCATCGGTAGATATTCTTCGCTCTCCCCTAATTTTTCGCCAAAAATAACAAGGGGTGATGTGTTTCTGTCATTCTGAACCCTCGCCTGCGGCAAGGGTTCAGAATCTCATACGAGAACGTCTGGGATTCTTCGATGTCATGCGTTGCAGGACTCCTCAGAATGACAGGAAGGAGGTACCGAATGTCATGCTGAGGATCCCGCCTTTGGCGGGAGCCGAAGCATCTTTAACACAACAGGAAGAGATTCTTCGCTGTGCTAGCGCTTCGCTCGAATTGATATTTGCCCACGAATCACGCGAATGGACACGAATGAAAAAATTAAAGCAGGAAAAATTAAATTATTTGAACCAAGAATTTTGAATTGGGCGAGTTGTGCTAATTAGCATAATTCGTTGTTGTGAAACAAAGCAATTTTTCGAAGGTCAAAAAGTCAATAAAGATGCAAAAGAGTAAAAACAATAAATTTGACTCAAGAGTGCCAAGCACTCACACATGAAGAGCCCAGGGCGAAGCCCTGGGTATAGAAACCATCCCCAAAAAGTGGAGCCCTAAAAGGGCGATACAATACGGATTGGATTAAGAATTTTGAATGGATATTTTTAACCTCAGGATTCACCGTAATTAATAGAACCACGAATCGCACGAATTGGCACGAATTAAAAGAATTGATATTTGCCCACGAATCACGCGAATGGACACGAATGAAAAAATTAAAGCAGGAAAAATTAAATTATTTGAACCAAGAATTTTGAATTGGGTGAGTTGTGCTAATTAGCATAATTCGTTGTTGTGAAACAAAGCAATTTTTCGAAGGTCAAAAAGCCAATAAAGATGCAAAAGAGTAAAAACAATAAATTTGACTCAAGAGTGCAAAGCACTCACACATGAAGAGCCCAGGGCGAAGCCCTGGGCTGGAGTTTGGCTCTTTTTGAGCGTACGTAACCTTTTCGACGGATTTATTTCCGTCTAATTAGATGGTTTAACGTTCTCAAAAGGATAGTTTTTTCTGCTTTTTACGTGCTTATTGCTATGCATCCG
>JALXCH010000661.1 GCA_026991005.1 Calditrichia bacterium
ATGCGGTTTTCTTGAAATCCCACACTTTGAGTATGGTTCTTCCCCTCATGCTCCAATTTTTATTGATTAGCTTACTGCGTGGTGTATTGCATTACGGAGAGAAATCCACAGCCAGCCAGGTTTCCTTCCGCATTAAGCACACCTTGCGCCAGATGCTTACCCGGCACATCACCCGGCTGGGTCCGGCATTCACTAAAGGAGAACGCAGCGGCGAAATTAGCAACACCCTGCTCAACGGTGTAGAAAGTCTGGATGCTTATTTTCGGGAATATTTACCTCAGCTTTTTCTCTCCGCCCTGGTGCCCACTCTTATTTTGTTTTTCGTGTTTCCCCGGGATTTACTCTCCGGATTTGTTTTCCTGCTCACCGCGCCCATCATCCCCATTTTCATGCTCCTAATTGGTCACATTGCCCAATCTCTCACTCAGAAACAGTGGAAGAGCCTTAGCCGGATGAGCGCTCACTTTCTGGATGTTCTGCAGGGGCTCACCACCTTAAAAATTATGGGGCGTAGCCGGGAGCAAATTGAGGTGATTGCTCGCATTACTGACGAATTTCGCCAGAGCACCATGAAGGTGCTGCGGGTGGCTTTTCTGTCTGCTCTGGCGCTGGAAATGATTGGCACCATCAGCACCGCCGTGGTGGCTGTGGAAATTGGAATTCGTTTGATGTACGCCCGGATGGAATTCCTCCCGGCACTGTTCATTCTGATTCTGGCACCGGAATTTTACCTGCCCATGCGCCTGCTGGGGGCGAAATTCCATGCGGGGATGGAAGGCGTTGCCGCCGCCAACCGCATCTTTCAAATACTGCAGCAAAAGCCTCTCACTTCCGGAGGAACACAGCGTCCCCGCCTGCAACTCAATGAACAAACCATCCACTTCCGGGAGGTTTCTTTTACCTATCCGGGAAGCACACATCCTGCTCTGGAGGAAATTACTTACCAATTTTCGCCCGGCAGCCGCACTGCTATTATCGGTCCCAGCGGTTCCGGGAAAACCACCCTCACCTGGCTCCTCATGCGTTTCCTCGATGCCAGCGAAGGTCAAATTCTGATTGACCAGCAGCCGCTGAACGAAATCGATCCCGATTTCTGGCGCCAACAAATTGCCTGGGTACCGCAGCAACCTTATCTGTTTCACACCACGATTCAGGAAAACATCCGTCTGGCACGGCCCGATGCCACAGAGGCGGAAGTGATTCGGGCAGCCCAACAGGCACACATTCACGAATTCATTGCCAGTTTGCCGGAAGGTTACCGCACTATTGTGGGGGAACGGGGTGCCCGGCTAAGCGGCGGCCAGGCACAGCGCATTGCTCTGGCGCGCGCTTTTCTGAAAGACGCTCCCTTGCTGATTCTGGACGAACCCACCTCTAACCTGGACCCCGAAACCGAGCAACTGCTGGGTGCGTCCATGAAAGAACTCATGCAGGGCCGGACCGTTGTGGTCATTGCTCATCGGCTGGAAACGGTGCAGCAAATGGATCGGATTCTGGTGCTGAGCCGGGGTCGCATCATCCAGCAGGGAACCCCGGAAGAGCTTGCCCGGCAGGAAGGTTTGTACCAGCAATTGCTAAAAGCCTACGGAGGGGCAGCATGAACGGCATTCTGAAACGATTGTGGGGTATCGCTTCCCACTACCGCAACTGGATGGCACTTTCGGCTTTGCTGGGGTTCCTTACGGTGGGAAGCAGTGTGGGATTGATGATGACCTCGGCATTCATTATTGCCAAAGCAGCTCTGCATCCTTCCATTGCGGAGTTAAATGTTGCCATCGTGGGGGTACGTTTTTTTGGGATTGCCCGGGGAGTGTTCCGTTACCTGGAACGCCTTGCCTCCCACGAAACCACCTTTCGACTGCTGGCTCGCTTCCGGGTGTGGTTTTATCGGCATTTGGAACCGCTGGCGCCCGCCCGCCTGATGCAGTACCGGAGCAGCGACCTGCTTACCCGCCTGGTAAGCGATGTGGAAAGCCTGGAACATGTGTTTGTGCGAGTCCTCTATCCCCCGATTGTGGCAGTTCTGGTGCTGGCTCTGATGTGGCTGCTGCTGGGGGTGTTCAACCCGCTTTTTGCTCTTTCTCTTACACTTTATATGACCCTTGCCGGTACGGCCATCCCTTTCCTGATGTACCACTGGGGAAAGCAAACGGGGCAACAAATTGTGAACGTTCGGGCACGGCTAAACCATTTAACAATTGACGGAGTGCAGGGATTGCCCGATTTGCTTGTTTTTGGAGGAGCGCGCCAGCATCAACAACAATTCCAGCAGACCAGCCTGGAGTTGGCCCGCTTACAGCGCCGTATGGCTCGCCTGCAGGGCCTGAGTGAAGCTCTGATGGGGCTTCTGGTAAACCTGGCGGTGTTCACCATCCTCTACCAGGCGATCCCGTATGTGTCTAATTCCATTCTGAATGGTGTGTATCTCTCGGTAATTGTGCTGGGAGTGATGGCGGCTTTCGAAGGGGTGGCGGAGTTGCCCAATGCGGCGCAGTTCTGGGAGAAAAGCAAACAATCTGCCCAACGACTGTTCGAAATCATCGATGCGGAGCCGGAGGTGCAGGACTCGGCTCAGCCCCAACCTCTCCCCAATCATTATTCGTTAACCGTACAGCAACTCACTTTTGCCTACCAGCCGGGGGATTCTCCCGTGCTTCGGGATATTTCCTTTACACTGAAAGAAGGAGAAAATCTGGCCATTGTGGGACCCAGCGGAGCCGGAAAATCCACCCTGTTTAACCTGTTGCTGCGCTTCTGGGAATTTCGGGAAGGAAGCATTCGCATTGGAGAGCGGGATATTCGGGAAATTCCGCAGGAACAGGTACGTGCTCTTTTCGCCATTGTTTCTCAGCAATCGCATTTGTTTGCCGGAACCATCCGCGAGAACCTGTTATTGGCACGTCCCGATGCCAGCGAAGAGGAGATGGTGGTGGCGGCGCGTCAGGCGGAAATTCACGATTTTGTTCTTTCCCTTCCCCGGGGATACGATACTTATGTGGGCGAATTGGGGGGCTTACTCAGCGGCGGCGAGCGCCAGCGCCTGATTATCGCCCGGGCTCTGCTGAAACAGGCTCCCATCCTGCTCTACGACGAACCCACCTCTAACCTCGATGCCCTCACTGAGCAAAAAATTATGAACACCATCCGGAAATTGGGTCAACAGCATACCACCTTGCTTATTACCCACCGTCTGGTGGGGTTGGAACATTTCTCCCGCATCCTGGTGCTGGTGAACGGGCAGATTATCGAACAGGGCACCCACGCCGAACTCATGGCACAATCCACCTACTACAAACACCTCTTTAACCAGCAGCGCCAGATTGCGGTACTGGAATCTCTGCGCTGAAAGGGAAAATTTTCAGTCCGTTCCTATGATTCTTCCACTCCCCGTTTTTATCGGATTCAAAATATGGTTGGAACTGTGCGCATTTCAGATTAATTTCACTTAACAAAAATATGGAGTAAACCATGGAAAAAAAGACCAAATTTTCCATCTGGTATTACATTTTTGTGTTTCTAACGATTTTAATGTTGCAGGTTTTATTATTCTCCGGAAGTGCCATCAGAGAAATTTCCTACAAACAGTTTATCGATTACATCAACCAGGACAAGGTGGAAAGTGTGGTTATCACGCAGGATAAAATTTACGGGCTGCTGCGCGAAGATACCACGGCAGCAGCCAGCAAAACCGCCGTGCATCCTGCTACATCTCATAAAATAAAAGAAGTCCCCAAACGTACCCCCTGGAGTTTAAGACTGGAAGAATACGAAGATCAGTTGCGGCGGGAGTTTCGGGTGGTTCGTCTGGAGGATGACAAACTGCTGGATCGGCTGGAAGCTCACCATGTGGATTTCCGGGGACGTATCGAAAGCAACTGGCTGCGCAATTTTTTCCTGAACTGGATTATTCCCTTCGGCTTTCTGGCCTTCATCTGGCTGTTGCTGATTCGCCGGATGGGACCTGGACCGCAGGTATTAAACATCGGTAAAAACAAGGCTAAAATTTATGCCGAAGACCCCAAGAATAAAGTGACGTTTAAAGATGTTGCGGGTATTGACGAAGCGGTGGAAGAAGTAAAGGAAGTAGTGGAGTTTCTGAAAAATCCCCAAAAATATACTCGTTTAGGTGCCAAACTTCCCAAGGGGATTCTACTGGTGGGACCTCCGGGAACCGGGAAAACTCTGCTGGCTAAAGCCGTGGCCGGGGAAGCGGGAGTTCCGTTTTTTAGCATGAGTGGTTCGGATTTTGTGGAAATGTTTGTGGGTGTGGGCGCTGCCCGGGTACGGGATTTGTTTGCGGAAGCCAAGGCCAAAGCCCCCTGCATCATCTTTATTGATGAGATTGATGCCATCGGTAAGAGCCGGGCGGCGGGACCCGTGGTAGGCGGGCACGATGAGCGGGAGAATACCCTGAACCAGCTTCTGGTGGAGATGGATGGCTTTGATCCCAAAATCGGCATCGTTCTGATGGCAGCAACCAACCGCCCGGATGTGCTGGATCCCGCCCTGCTGCGTCCCGGCCGTTTCGACCGCCAGATTCTGGTGGATCGCCCGGATATGAAAGGGCGCGAAGCGATTTTTCGGGTGCACACCCGGCATCTGGTGCTTGGCGATGATGTGGATCTGGCCAAACTGGCGGCTCAGACGCCGGGATTTGCCGGAGCGGAAATTGCCAACGTGTGCAACGAAGCTGCACTACTAGCCGCCCGGAAACAAAAAAATAAAATTACCATGGAAGATTTCATGGAAGCCATCGAACGGGTGGTGGCCGGTCTGGAAAAGAAAAACAAACTGATTAACGAACGGGAACGGAAGATCGTGGCTTACCACGAATCCGGGCACGCCATTGTGGGCTACTTTACTCCCGGAGCCGATCCCATCCGCAAAGTTTCCATCGTCCCCCGGGGGATGAGTGCGCTGGGCTACACGCTGCAAACCCCACTGGAAGACCGCTATTTGATGAGCCGCCAGGAACTGCTGGGTAAAATCAAGGGGCTTCTGGGGGGACGAGCAGCGGAAGAAATTGTTTTTGGCGAGGTATCCACCGGTGCTTCCAACGATCTGGAGCGTGCCACCAAAATTGCCCGAAACATGATTATGGTGTACGGAATGAGTAAACGCCTGCCCAACATTTCGCTGGTGGAAGAGGAAGGCAATCGCTTCATGGGGCAAGGACCCCGGGTGGCTGAACGTTCCGAAAAAATTGCCGAGATGATTGACCAGGAAGTTCTGGAAATTATTCAGGAATGTTACGATTATGCCAAAGACATTCTCACAAAAAAGAAAGACAAGCTGGAAGAGATGGCTCAAACGCTTCTTCGGAAGGAAGTGATCCTGGAAGACGATATCCGGAGCATCCTGGGTCCCCGGGAAGAAAAATCGTAAAAAACCTGCTCCGGAATAACGGATAAAATGAATTTCCGGGAACGGGGAAGATATTTTCCCCAGCCCCGGAATTATTTGAGGCTGTGTAAAAATGAAAAGCAGAAGGATATTTAATCAATAACATGCATATTGCAATTTACCATATTTATGTAAAATTGTAGCAGAAAAGAACGTAGAATTATTTTTTACCTGAATTTAGTGTTTTTCTACGGACTCTAAGACTCCATCATTAAGTCAACAACACAGGAATATTTTTGTATCTTTGCCTTTTTGCAAACCCTAAAATTCAAGGAAAATCATTAAATAATATCAATTTGCACTGTTTTTATTATAGCCACGAGCTTCAGCTCGTGGATTATTTAATCTTTCTCTCAAAATCAGGCTTTAGCCTAAATTTGGGCTAAAGCCCAATTTGTAGTTTGGGCCTTAAGTTCCCCCGAGCTGGAAGCTCGGGGCTATATTTTACTTCAAATGACAATGTATAAATATACCATTTACATTGCATTTTCACACAACCTCTATTTTTTAAGGGGAAATTCCCACACTTAGCCTCCCGGATAAACCCGACTTACCAATTGTAATGGTCAAGGGATTGTTCAGGGCACATTCAACGGCAAAAAGGAGACAATCCCACATTCACCAGCAAATGTATCCGGGCCGATTTTAGTTTCACAAAAATTCTTTCCTCCGGTCAAATCTTAAAATTGCGCTTATTGATTTGTACACCGCTAACAACAGCAATCCAGGTTAGGGTAAAAAATATGGTTACATTTCCTTACCTGAGTAAGAGCATTTTTTTCTGCTCACACAATCCATCCGCTTTCAACTGATAAATATAGACCCCTGAACTTACAGGGCGCCCAAATTCATCCTGTCCATCCCAACGCACCCATTTTTCACCGGCACATTCTTCCTGATCGACCAGTACCTTAACCACCTGACCCAGGGTATTCAACACCGTAAGCTTTACCCGTGCCGGTTTGGGTAAAGAATAGTGTATGGTCGTGCCGGGATTGAAGGGATTGGGATAATTTTGAAAAAGCTTGAATTTCTTGATTCCAACAGGAGGGAACTCTCGGATGCCGGTTGTGCTATTGTTTAAATAAAAATATGATTTAATGCGTGGTGTGACGGCAATGTCGGTCACACTCACAAATAAGTTTAATAGACCGGAGTTAAATACATCATACATGGTTAAACTCTGAATTTCCTGATTAAGGTTTTCCCAATAGTCATAATAATACACCTCGAACCGCTGGGTAGTATTATTCCATACCAGCATAACGACGGAAGAGGAAAAAGAAAAGACCAGGTCTTGAATGCCATCCCTGTTCACATCATAAGCGTAAAGTTCGGTAGTTCCCAGAACGTCTGTACCTAGCAAAAAGATGCTGCGAATCTTCTGGTAGGAATTATTTCCGGATGCTTCAAACCAGTAAATCCGGGAAGCAGGTATGCCGTTATAATAGGAACTGCCGCCGATGAAAAACTCCGGCTTACCGTTACCGTCTATGTCATTGGTGCTGGTGTTTAGATAGGCATTCGGTGCCGATATTGTATCGCTATAAATCAGTTGATAGTCATCATCACCCGTATTTTCAAACACAAAAATATCTCCGAACAAACCGCCGGTATTGAATTCCTTAAATCCATCTCCATCAAAATCGCCCACGCTAAAACCCGAAGTATAGAATCCGGGGGAGCACATCCCAAACTTTCGCTCAAAATTGTTCAGACTGTCATCATACTCTGCCACAAAAATTTCGTAACAGGGCTGGGGAATGGTATCATCGCCAAGATAAAGCACATCGGTAATACCATCATTATCTAAGTCCGTAAACGTTTCGGAGCCAGTTGAACCCAGGGCATGCCACATAAGATGGGAGAAATTAAAAATATCTGGATACGAATCGGGTTGGGAGCTTTCAAAATTATTGAAAAAATCAATTGGAGGTTGATTATTAAAATATCGCACACCTCTGATATTAATTTCCTTGAGCGAATCGTTATCAACATCTGTCAATGCTAATGGTGTTGTAAGTGAGTCTGGATACAATTTTTGGAAATTGAAGATAGTATCGGGCTCTAACTCAAAAATTGCAGATTTAGCTAAATCTGTATTGATTGGAATTTTGTAGGAGCCGATAATGTCAAGTAAATTATTGTTGTTTAGTTCTGAAATAACAAGCGGATATCCTCCAAATCCTCCCACGGGAATCATATTTCTTCTTGTATATTTCCAGTTATACTGTGTCGTATCGACGTTAATCAAATCAATCACCTGCACATTATGGCTGGAGGTAAGTTTGTTTAAATCTACGGTGTGGTTGGTTATTTCTATATATTTTACCATACCGGTCATTTTGTTGGTCATTTTTAGTAGGTTGGGTTCATTTTCTTCCACCTGCCATTCCTGTTCCAGATGGCGCAAGCGGTGTTCATCTAACCCACCGGGAATGCGGTTTGCCAGGGCACGCCAGGTGGTGTATGTGTCTAAATTCGTCACGCTTTGAGCAAAAAGAGGAAAGTGTAAAAATAACAATGATAGAACTATCATTAAAACACTCATTTGAGGCTCCTAATAATTTATTGGAAAAAATTTTAAATTTTCAGTGCTGGAGGTTTTTCGATCTCCGATCCTTCTCCGATGTCACTTTTAAATATATACGGGGGAGGGTAAAAATCAATAGAAAATTCTGGGAGCAGGGAAAAATTTTTTAACCACAAAAATTCAAAAATGGAAAAATACTTTAGGTTCAAGTCCATTAAAGTTTTTCTAATCGCATTGCCGGAGTAAAATTAAAAAACGCCCTCCCGATTTGCCTGGAAGGGCGCTAAGGCAGATAGATACTTAATTAAGAAATTTATGTTTACTTTACCAGTATCATTTTGCGCATCAGCCGTTCATCTCCGGAGACCAGTTCGTATAGGTAAATGCCAGAACCCACTGGCTGCCCATGTTCATCTGTGCCATTCCATACTACCGAGTGTTTTCCTTCAGATAGATGTCTATTAACTAAAGTGGCAACACGTTGCCCTGTAATTGAATAAACATTCAGCGTTATTAGCCCTGCTTTCTGTAAAGAAAAGTGTATGGTCGTGCTGGGATTGAAAGGATTGGGATAGTTCTGCCAGAGTTCGAATGAGGTTGATAGAGGCTGCTGGTTTTCAATGTTCACCCAGAATACATCTATCTGGGAAATAAACACATCCTTGGTATTGTAAAGCGAGTAGGAGGTTAAAGTGCTATCTCCGAATGTCACTGTACCCTCAAAATATCCGGTAAGCAGGATTTTATAATCCCAATTGCAAGCAATACCATTTCCTTTTTCATTGTACTCCCCTCCCACCTGGAGAATATTCAAAAGGACACCCGAGGAGGAGTACTCGGTAATAAACATGTCTGATCCACCCGCACTGGTCAACGTAGAGTTGCCAAATTGGGCCACATCCTGAAAGTAGCCAGTGACCCATAAATGATTATTCGCCTGATTAAAGGTGATATCGGTAGCTTCATCGTCTAAGGGGCCACCGGCTCGTCGTGCCCAAAGGCAGTTTCCGTCTAAATCGTATTGCGCTACGAAAATGTCCGTACCACCGGCGCTCACCAGATTATAACCCCCAAAACCGGCCTGGTCCTGAAAATGACCACAGATATCTATTTTACCTGCACCGTCGCAAACCATGCTTAATCCGAGATCGTATCCCATTCCCCCTCCAGCCCTTTTAACCCAAATAAGTTGCCCGGAACTGGAATACCTGGCCAGAAATACATCATTATAAAAACCGGAAGCATGTATCGTATCGTTGCCAAAAAAAGCGACATCCGAGAACCCCCCGGTCACATAAATATCACCTCCTGCACCGGGGCTGGTGATTCCATATCCGATATCACCAAAAACCCCGCCCCCCTGTTTTGCCCACGAAAATATTCCGAGAACATGAGAAAGTTTCGCTACAAAAATATCCGAAGCACCACGGCTAATCAGATTAATCCCTCCAAAATGGGCTGTATTCCGAAAATATCCGGTGATGTAAACCTCCCCATCTGGGCCAACCGTAACGCCGTACCCAAAATCGGTATCATTCCCCCCTGCGGATGTGACCCAATTCAGAATTCCATCACCTAAAAAAGAAAGTACCAATACATCGTAGTGGTAGGGTTCAGTGCTGTAAAAAGTATCGGTGCCTACCACAATAAACCCCTTGAACGCCCCCACAAGGTACATGATATTGTCTGCATCTACGGCAATATCAAAA
>JALXCH010000662.1:0-2541 GCA_026991005.1 Calditrichia bacterium
AGAAGAAAAACGATTATTATAGAATAAAGGATAGATTAATTATGTTGGGGTTTTCGATGAGAAACAATTTCACGAGCCGGGTTCAAAAAGTAATTCGGTATTCCAAGGAAGAAGCCATGCGGCTGGGGCACGATTATATTGGCACGGAGCATTTAATGCTGGGGATTATTAAGGAAGGGGAAGGAATAGCTATCAAGATTTTACGTAATCTGGGCGTGGACATCGAAAAGTTAAAGCAGCGTCTGGAAGAGGCAGCGGGCCCGGCTGGTGGAATGATGACGTTGGGCAATCTGCCTCTTTCCAAACGGGCAGAGAAGGTTCTGAAGGTGACCTATCTAGAAGCCAGGAATTTTAAATCCGATATTATTGGAACAGAGCATTTGCTTCTGTCGTTGTTGAAAGAGAAGGAAGGCCTGGCAGCCCAGGTCTTGATGAGTTTCAATGTTGATTACAATGTTGTTTATTCAGAGTTAAAAAATATTTTAGATGGAAGGCCAAGTATGACGTATGGTTCTGCTTCTCGTCCGGCACAGAAAGTTAAAACCCCTGCGCTGGATCATTTTGGTCGGGATTTGACCCAGCTTGCCATGCAGGGGAAGCTGGATCCCATTATTGGGCGGGATAAAATTATCGAGCGGGTGGCACAGATTCTGAGCCGCCGCAAGAAGAACAATCCCGTGCTCATTGGTGAGCCGGGAGTGGGTAAGACGGCTATCGCCGAGGGGCTGGCGCTGCGGATTATCAGCCGAAAAGTACCCCGGGTGCTTCATAATAAACGCATTATTGCGCTGGATATGGGGAGCATTGTGGCCGGTACCAAATACCGCGGGCAGTTCGAAGAACGCATGAAAGCCATTATGAGCGAGCTGGAAAAAGCCGATGATGTGATTCTCTTTATCGACGAGTTGCACACCATTGTGGGAGCGGGTGGTGCCTCCGGTTCGCTGGATGCCTCGAACATGTTTAAACCGGCACTGGCGCGGGGAGAATTGCAGTGTATTGGCGCTACGACGCTGGATGAATATCGGATGTACATCGAAAAAGATGGGGCGCTGGAACGGCGCTTCCAGAAAGTGATGATAGAGCCCACCACACCGGAAGAGACCCTGGAAATCCTGCGCTGCATCAAATCCAAGTACGAAGAACATCATCACGTTCGCTATACGGATGAGGCTTTGCTGGCGACCATCCGCCTGTGCGAGCGATACATCACCGATAAGTACTTCCCGGACAAAGCCATCGATGTGCTGGATGAAACCGGTTCCCGGGTGCACATTTCCAGCATTGTGGTTCCCAAAGAAATTCTGGAACTAGAAAAGCGCATCGAGGAAGTGCGGCAGGAAAAAGAGCAGTACGCCCGGCGGCAGGATTTTGAGAAAGCAGCCAAAATGCGCGATATTGAACGGCGTCTCCAGGAAGAATTAGCTCTGGAACGGGCGAAATGGGAGCGCGAGCAAGATACCCAGATTGCCACAGTAACCGAAGAGGATATTGCCGAAGTGGTGTCCATGATGACCGGCATTCCCGTGCAACGGGTGGCGAAAAGCGAAACGGCCAAGCTGGTGGAAATGGAAGAGCAACTCAAGAAACGGGTGATTGGGCAGGATGAAGCCATCCACACCATTGCCAAAGCCATCCGTCGTTCCCGCACCGGACTGAAAGATCCTAACCGTCCCATCGGGTCGTTCATGTTCCTGGGACCCACCGGCGTAGGAAAAACCCATCTGGCTAAAATGCTGGCTGAGTACCTCTTCGAGCGGAAGGATGCTCTGGTGCGCATCGATATGTCCGAATACATGGAGAAGTTTTCCGTTTCCCGATTGGTGGGATCACCGCCGGGATATGTGGGATACGAGGAAGGTGGTCAGTTAACCGAACAGGTGCGGCGGCATCCTTATTCGGTGATTCTCTTTGATGAAATCGAGAAGGCCCATCCGGATGTCTTCAACATTCTGCTCCAGGTGCTGGACGATGGGCAGCTAACCGATAGTCTGGGGCGAAAGGTGGATTTCCGCAACACCATTTTGATTCTGACTTCCAACGTGGGAACCCGGGAATTGAAGAAGAGCACTTCCATCGGATTTGCCCAGAAAGGAGATGACTCCGATTACGAGCGAATGCGGGAAAAAATTACCGAAGAATTGAAACGGGTGTTCAATCCTGAGTTTTTAAATCGGCTGGATGAACTAATTTTCTTCCGGAAACTTTCCAAGAAAGATGTAATGAAAATTGTGGATATCATGGTTGAAGAGATGAAAGATCGGTTGTTGGAGCGGGATATTACCATCGAGATCAGCGACGGAGCGAAAGAATTCATTGCCGAGAAGGGGTACGATCCCTTGCTGGGTGCCCGTCCGTTGAAACGCGCCATTCAGAAATACATCGAAGATCCGCTGGCCGACGAAATTTTGAAGGGGCGTTTCAAAAACGGCTCTACCATTAAAATCAAAATGAAAAATAAAAAAGAGCTGGGTTTTTATCTGGCGGAGAAGAGTAAAAATATTAATGTGAATTAGGCTTGAAAAGTCACCTTTCTTACTT
>JALXCH010000662.1:2558-2903 GCA_026991005.1 Calditrichia bacterium
CCCGGATATTTTTATCCGGGTTTTTTGTTTGTCCTGCCGAATGGACAGAGATGTACTACTAAATCTTAAATTCCAAATCCCAAAATACAAATTTTTAGAAACCGCAGCGTCCGAAGTTCCATAGGTCCAAAGGTCCAGAGGTCCATAGGTCCATAGGTCCAAAGGTCCAAAGGACTCCCTTGGAGACTCCTTCGGAGACTCCTTTGGGAGATCCCATTGGAAAGCGCAAAGGAAGCGCAAAGAACGCAATTGTAGTTCTGATAATTTTGTTTTTTAAATAAAATTTTAAACAAAGGTAAAAAATCGTAAAGAAGGCAAAACAATACATTATATTATCTTAATTTC
>JALXCH010000663.1 GCA_026991005.1 Calditrichia bacterium
GCCGCCAGGATGGGAGAAACCACCCAGGTGGAGACAATTTTTCCCAGAGAGTTCAGGTCGGTGGGCGAACCGGTGAACAGGTTCCATCCAATGATGGCGCCAACGATAGCCTGAGAGGTGGATACCGGTAATTTCAGCTTCGTCATCCAGGTTACGGTGGCTGCTGCCGCCAGGGCTACAGTAAAGGAACCCGCCAGCGCATTCACGGCACCCAGTTTACCCAGTGTGTGGGCAGCCCCGGCACCACTGATGACGGCCCCCAGAATAACAAATACACTGGCTACCAGCGCCGCTACTTTGAAGCGTACCATTTTGGAACCTACCGCCGTACCAAACACATTCGCCGCATCGTTCGCCCCCAGCGACCATCCTAAAAATAATCCGCTTAATAAGAAAAACCAGATCATGGTCACTCAATCTCCCGTTATAAGTAGCGTTTGATGGTTGCAATGGCCAGACGGTCGCATACGTCTTCGGCATCGTCGGCAATGTTCTCGATGTGATACGCAAAATAGCGCATGTGAATCTTGTGGCTCAGGCGCAGGTCGTCTTTACGAAATACAATACGCTTGATCTTCTCGGCAATTTTATCCGATTCTTTTTCATAAAAAAGCACTTTGTTGATGTGGTCACGTACCGCCGAGAGTTCCCGGAAATAGGCGCGAATTGCCAGCACCATCGCTTCCACGCCCTGGGTGGAAACTTCTGCTAATTCAATGTACAGGGGGTGCAATTCTTCAATGATTTCCGGGATTTCCACCGAAAATTGCAGCAACGTTTCGTTCATGGTGTTGAGCACCGTGTCGGTACTTTCCAGCAGCCCCAGCACATCGCCCCGGGATTCCGGGATGAGGGTCTGTTCGTACAATTTGCTTTCGATATCGCGGCGCAATTGATCGCCCCGGCTTTCCAGACTATCCAGGTCATGGAGCCGCTGTTCAAAATCGTCGGTGCGACCCTGCAAGTAGTATTTCACCCCCTGGCGAAACAGCAGTGCACCCCGAACCACACAATCCAGATATTCGTCAATCTGCGATTCCAGCTCTTTGGTTTTTTTGAATAGAAATGCCATCTTTCTGCCTCATTTTGGTTTTATGGATTCATTGGTTTCTCGGAATTATTTTTCACAAAATAATAAAAACCATTATTCCTGTTTATGAGTGAAAATCTTTCCTTTAATTAAGGGATAGAAAAAGGAGAGTGCTGCCAGAACAAGCAGCACCAGGCTTACCGGCCGGGTAAAGAAAATACGCACATCGCCCATCAACAGCGCTCGCCGGAAATTGGTTTCCGCCAGAAATCCTAAAATTAATCCCAGAATAACCGGCGCTGTGGGGAAGTTGTACCGGCGCAGAATCCAGCCCAGCACACCAAACCCCAGGCAGCTCCACACATCGAACATGGAGTTGCTAACGGAATAACTCCCGATGACGGCAATGGCCAGAATGATGGGATAGAGAAGAGCGCGCGGCAGGGAAATGATTTTTATCCACAACTGGTTTCCCAGGTACCCCAGCAAGAACATGACCCCGTAAGCAAAAAACAGGCTGGCAAACAGACCGTACACCACCGGTGCGTTGTCCTTGAACAGCTCCGGTCCCGGGGTAAGGCCGTGCAGCATCAGGGCGCCGATAAGGACGGCCGTAGCCGCACTGCCGGGAATGCCCAGGGTAAGGAGCGGTACCAGGGCTCCGCCTACCGAGCCGCTGGTCGCTGCCCCCGAGGCTGCCACACCATCCAGAGCACCTTTGCCGAACATTTCCGGATTTTTACTGATGCGCCGGGCTTCGTTGTAGGCAATGAAGGCCGCAATGGTTGCCCCGGCTCCGGGAACCACCCCGATGAGCGTACCCAGCAGAGAGGATTGAAGGATTGTCCGTTTGATGTTCCAGATCTCTTTTAACCGGGGCATTTTCCCGGAAATTTTCTTCATCGCCGCTTTCACCTCGCCGGACTTCTCCAGTGCCAGAAAGATTTCGCCCAGCGCAAATAAACCAATGAGCGCCGGGATGAAACTGAAGCCATCTGCCAGCTCGGGAATTCCAAACGTGAAGCGGAGATATCCGGTAAAGGGGTCCATCCCCACCGTGTTTAGCAACAAACCAATGAGAGTGGCAATAAATGCCTTTATGTAATTACCCCGGGAGAGGGAAGAAATGATGGTCAGTCCAAAAATTGCCAGGGCAAAATATTCTGCCGGGCCAAATTTTAGTGCCGCTTTAGCCAGGGGAACAGAAAAGAAAATCAGTACCACCGTACCGAACAGGCCACCAATAGTGGATGCAATTACCGATGCCCCCAGCGCACGCCCGGGCTGCCCCTGCTGGGTGAGCGGGTAACCGTCGAAAGTGGAGACAATGGCCGAAGGTGTACCGGGGGTGTTGATGGCAATAGCTGTGATGGTTCCCCCATAGTTGGCGGCAGCATATACCGAAGCCAGCAGAATAAGGGCGTACAGGGGATCCATCCCGTAGCTAAAGGGAACCAGCAGGGCAACGCCCATGGCCGGAGAAAGACCGGGAAGAACGCCCACCAGAATTCCCATCATCACACCCACGGCGATGATAAATAGGGGCGTCCAGCCCAGAATCAGTTGAAACCCCTGCAATAGCTCCGAAAAAATCTCCATGCGTCTGTTTCCTGTTTCTTCAGGTTCTAAACTTCAGTCTGTTACCTTCTTCGAAAATTGTCCGGGTGGTTAATCGAACCACACTCCCAGTGGAAGAGGTACCTGCAACACCCGGTAAAAAATCAGATACGAGAAAGCCACAAAAGCGATAACCACTGCCCAGATTACCGCATGTTTGCGGTAGTTCATGGAATAGGATCCGATCAACAAAAATAAGAAAGTGCTCAAATAGTAACCGATGTATTTCATCACCAGCAAATAGGCCAGCACCA
>JALXCH010000664.1 GCA_026991005.1 Calditrichia bacterium
AGTTTGTTGACTTAAAAAAATTATTCATATAAATTTAAACAGATATTTTCTAACCAAATTAAGGAGAGAGATAATGAAAAAATTTTTGTTGTTGTTTGTTCTGGCTTTTACCATGCTGGCTTATTCCCAGGAAAATGCCTATATGGAACTTTTGCGTTCGGATTTAAAGACGCAAAAGAAAGCGGTGATTGTTAATGTGATGGATTTTTCTGATGCAGAATCTAAAATTTTCTGGCCGATTTATCGGGAATACGAAGCGGAACGGGAAAAGCTGGGCGACCGGACGGTGGCGCTGCTTAAAGATTATGTAGAAAATTTTGAAAATTTAACTAACGAAAAAGCGGAAAAGTTGGTAAAAGAAAGTTTTGATATCAAAGAAAAAAAATTGAAGTTGAAAAAGAAATATTTCAATAAAGTGAAAAAGGCACTCAATCCAGTGCGGGCGGCTCAATGGATTCAGCTCGAAAATCAACTGGATTTGATTATGGAAGTTCAAATTGCTGAACAGTTGCCCCTTATCGAACCGGATGATGTTCCGGCTCCGGATCATAAATAAATTTTCTCAAGATGAAAAGCGGTTGAGGGGTCTTCCTTCGACCGTTTTTGTTTCTGCACATCAGATGTAATCATCCGTTACAATTATTAAACCGTTTTAATTTTAAATAAGGTGATATGATGAAATATCAAATCTTTATGGAGCCTCGTTTCCGCTGGGGAATGGCTGTGCTTTTAGCTGTTTTGATTCTGGGATCTTTACCTGCTTATGCTCAAACAATTACCCCCATGTATGAAAGTGGGCATTCTCGCGGTTTCGAGATTACTCCTTTTGTAGGCTACCAGTTTGGTGGCAGTCATCATGTGTATGATGGGGAAATGAATATCGATGATAGTGAGAATTTCGGGGTATCTCTCAATTTTGATTTACCCTACAAGCAGGGAACCCAATTGGAATTGTTGTGGATTATGCAAAAATCCCGTTTGGATAAAAAGAATTATATGTCCGGGATTACAGAATCGCTTTTCGATATGTACACCCATTATATGCAGATTGGTGGAATTTACGGTTTGGAGCGGAATAATGTGCTGCCGTTTGTGTCTCTGGCTTTTGGAGCGGTGTTGTTCCATCCCACCAGTGCTCGCTATTCCGACGAGTGGTTCTTTTCTGCCTCCCTGGGTGGGGGATTGAAGTTTTATTTAAATAATCGATTGGGATTGCGATTGCAGGCTCGGGCTCTCTTTCCCCTTATCTGGGGTAGTGGCGGCTTGTGGTGTGGAACTGGTGGTTGTTCGGTGGGAATCGGTTCCACAACATCCATTGTACAGGGTGATGTAACCGCCGGGATAATTATTCGGTTGTAGTTTGAGTAATAATGAGTTTATTGTGCTTGTAAGAGAAGGTTTCGCAAACTGAAGTTTGCCTTACAGATGCGCAAACTAAAGTTTGCGCTACATACAATAAATGGGTGGAAATCTAAAAAATATGAGTTTATTTTAATTCGGTAAAGGAGACCTGGAAAATTTTTTTGTAATGAACCTAATTTTTTTCCGCCTTCAGACTAATGAACTCATTTTTTTTAAAATTAAATCAGGAAGGAGTTTACAATGAAATTGGTGAAAATAGCCATCATCGGAATTGCCATTCTATTTATAGTTGGTTGTTCCAGTATGTCGGTGGTTTCTGATTGGGATCATGCCACTGACTTCAGCAAGTTTAAAACGTTTCGTTTTTATGATGGCGATCCCATGCCGGGAGATGAATTAGCCAAGCATCCCCTGATTCAGAAACGGGTACAGGAAACAGTTGCTCGAATTCTGGAAAACAAAGGTTTTCAGAAAACCGATTCGGACAATCCGGATATGCTGGTGGTTGTTCACGCGGGCATCAAGGAACGAATGAGCGTAACCAATTGGGGTGGTTACGGCTGGTACGATCCCTGGTGGGGTCCGGTAGGATATCGCAATGTGGATGTGTATCAGTACGAAGAAGGAACGCTCATTATTGATATTGTAGATGTCCAGCGGAAACAACTTGTTTGGCGGGGAATGGCAACCGATGTGATTAAGGGTTACAAAGATCCCCAGAAAATTCAGGCCAATCTGGATTACATTGTCGAGCAGATTCTGGCTAAATTTCCCCCTAAAACGGCAAGCAAATAATTCATTAGGATAGTTAAAATTAGATAATTTTACAGGAGGTATAATGAAGTTTTCTCCCAAAACCAATCGCGTTATTCTTTTTTCTGCTTTTGCGATTATATTTGGATTTATGATGGTATTCACATCCTGTTATCCGGGAGATCCCCTCAGTGTGAGCCAGATGGATCTGGTTATTACGTTATTCGATAAGAATACGGATTTTTCGAGATTTAAGACTTACGTGCTGCCGGATACGGTAGTATTTTTAGTGGATTCCACCCAGCAGGATGAAGTAGATCATTCCTATGATGATTTTATTTTGTCTAAAGTTCGGGAGAATATTGAGCGCATGGGATTTGTTGAGGAAGAGCATCCCGAACAAAACAAACCGGACGCTGTATTTTTGATAGCGGTAACCAATCAGGAGTACAGAGGTTATTATGGCGGATACTGGGACTGGTGGGGCTGGTATCCCGGCTGGGGCTGGTGGGGTTATCCTCCCGGTTGGGGCTGGTATTATCCCCCGTATTACCCCGGAGGAAGTTATTCCTTTACCACTGGAACTATTTTCATTTCCATGCTGGATATTAAAAATTTTGACGAAGAAAATAAAGTCATGCCCATTCCCTGGGTGGCAGCCTTAAATGGAGTAATTGAAGATAATTCGGCTAATATTAAAAGCCGTATCGAAACCAACATTAAAAAGGCGTTCGATCAGTCTGAATATCTCGGTGCGGGAAAATCGCATTAGGAAAACTGAACAGATGCTGCACAAAATTTGAAAAAGTAATGTAGGGGTAAACAGCCTCTTTTATTTAGTGATGAGGTATAAAACGGAGAGAAAAAATATGAAGATAAAACCAGTCATTATCGCTCTTGTTGTGCTGCTTTTTGGGCTGGCAACCAGTCAGGCACAGGAGTCGTACGGTGTTTTGAATTACGGAATTTCTTTTCCCACGGGGTACACCAAGGATTACATTAGCAGTACCAGCTTTCGGGGATTCGGTTTTGAATTCGGAAAATATGTGACTTCCAGCCTGGCGCTGGGTGTTTCGGTAAACTGGCATGTTTTTTACGAGCGCACCAGTGAACGGATTCGTCTGGATAATGGTGATATTTCGGGAGTCCAGGATCGTTACATTAATAATTTTCCTTTAATGTTGAGTGCTCGATATGTCTTTCTGCACGATGCCGCAATTCATCCCTATGTGGGATTAAACGTGGGGGTATATCGTTTTCTTCAGCGAATGGATATCGGGATTTATTCCTTTGAGTCCGGAACCTGGCAATTTGGCCTGGCCCCCAAAGTGGGTTTTTTCTTCCCCATTCGTCCTGATATCATGTTTATGATTTCCGGGACTTACCAGTGGGTGAATAATGTAAAAACGATCGGGGGAAATAAGGAAAACTTCCCATATGTTACTTTAAAAGTGGGATTTGCATACGAATTGGGCTGGTATTAAAATTTGGTTGCATAAAATTTGAATTGTGTTAGAAGCCTTTCGGTGCCGGATTTTACCGAAAGGCTTTTTTATTCCCGTTTCGGATTTTTCTTGATGTTGCTTCAGTTCAGGCCTCATAGGTTTGGAGATGAACACCAAAGAAGGTGAAATTATCAGATCGCCCCGAACGCACTTTCGGATTAAAAATAACCGGGTAGTTCCCGATTTATCCATATGGGAAGAGCATGGGAATTACCATTCCCACTGCAAATAAAATGTGAAGTAATTACTTCCCCCGTTCACCCGCCCAAAATGTTGCGCCAATTCATAAATACCGGAACGATGATGGACCCCGTAGCCAAACCAGAGTTTCTGTAAGCGTTCTCCCAGAAGGTCTCCCACATTGAAGTCGTAGCTCCAATCCAGATAGTTCAGAAATTTCACTGTTTCGTACCCTTTCTGCTCAAAGCCGGTTCGCTCGATGTAAGTGATATGGGTAATGTAGGAGAAACCTTCCGCTCCGCCCAGCCGCCAGCGAAGAGGCCAGGTAAAATTCAGGTACACTTTTAGTGCCAGTACAAACTCCAATGCACTGATCTGAATAGAAGATGGCCAATGGTAAACAACTCCCGGCGAGAGATAAATATCGATAGGGATTCCCAATAGTTCGTCCGTAAGAGGATGGCCGTAAAAAAGAGAAGTAAGCTGGTTGCCAAAACTATCCGGAGAGACCTGAAAAAAATTAGTATGCCAGAAGTCCGAATGGGTCGCCCAGCCGTGAGCCACCCGTACGTACGCCCGATTGTGTAGATTGCGCTTTCGCGGTTGCGTGGGGTCATTTGCAAAACCGAATCCAAGCTGGAGTTCTCCGGAGTAGGCATCGGTAACAAAAGGTGATTTTCGTGCCCTGTCTCCAATCCGGGTAAGGTGCCCTAACGCCATTACCGAAAAATTGCTCCACACGTGCACACTGGCCAGGAATCCCAGGGAATAATCCACACCCCAATCAATTAGTTGCAGCGTAAGCCCATAATAGTGAGAATTGTAATTACGGCTTTTTATTTTTGCCTGAAAGTAGGGAATAAACAGGTACCGCTGATTGCGCAATTCCATTCCAATCCGCCAGTTGGAAGACGTGTTGGATTGGAGATCAAGCAAGGCTTCCGCATCTAAAAAAAGTTTTGGGGTAAGGTAGTACCGCAGCTGAAGACCGTAGTTTAGATTGGTGGGTTGAACTTTATTCTGATACTTATCCGGTAGATCGACAAAATGGATGCGTCCAATGGCGTTAACTTGTATCGAAGGTTGGGGACGATACAGGTGGATTCCCCCGGCAATTCCCCGAAAATACATCCGCTTCCCCTCGTAAAAGAGCATGGGAATGGCACTGTAAATTTGCTTCTGCTCCTGGGTTAGGTAGGGAATGGTAGCGGAACGGAACATGATTCCTATTGCCCAGGTTTGTTCGGGATGCGCAACCTGTCCCACCTGCCTCGCCAAAGTAGCTGTAAAAAGAAGCAGAAGGGCGAACAATGCCAGATACAAATGTTTCATTCTCTGTACCTAATTTTTACTCGGAATCGGAGGAACGTTTGCCCTCCGCTTTTTTGCGATTTTTCTTTTTGGGCTTTTCCCCGTCCTGATGTTTTAGATACAGCCGTTGTTCCGGAAGCGGTTTTTCCACCCCTAACGCCTGGAGTTCCCGGTAAACTTGCAGAGCCACTTCCGTTTTGGTTTGTAAAATATTGGTGCTGACCCAATAGTAGAGAGTAAAATCCAGAAAATAGTCGCCAAACCCATTGAAGGTGGCAATGGGATCGGGATTTTTCAGCACCCCGGGATGTTCCCGGGCAATGCGTAAAAGGATTTCCAGTACCTGTTCGGGGTCGTTATCGAAGGCTACTTTTACCGGGAGTTTGATGCGCTGCCGGTTATCCGAGAGCGTCCAGTTGGTTACCTGCTGGGAGATGAGATCGGCGTTAGGGACAATCACCTCCGAGCCATCGAAAGTGCGGATAGTGCTGGAGCGTACTCCAATCTGTTTCACCAGACCCAGCACATTGCCCACCTCAATTTTGTCTCCCACCTGAATGGGTCGTTCGAACACCAGAATAAGTCCCGAAACAAAATTCGCAATCACGTTTTGCAAGCCGAATCCAAGCCCCACGCCCAGCGCCCCGGCCAGCAGTCCGAACTTCCCCATATCGATGCCCATGGCCGATAGCGCCAGGAAAAATCCCAGTCCGATAATGGTGTAGCGTACTACCATAGAGATGGCGCCGGGAATGCCCCGGGGCAGATGAATGCGAGGGAAAATTTCCAGATCCAGGAAAATGCGGGTTAATCGGGCTATAAAAAAGGTTACTACCAGAATGATTAAAAAATTAAAGATACTTTCCACCGAAATGGTCAACGCACCAATTTTCCATTGGGTAGAGAGGAGGTCTTTTGCCCAGTTGTAGAGTGGGTAGTAGAGGCGAAATGCTTTCAAAGTGGCCCGTAACCACACCAGAAAAGCCACCAGATGTACCAGATAAACAGCCCAGTGTTCCAGCTGGTGAGCATAGGTATCCACAAACTGGGATCCTCGGATGGTTCGTTTCCGGATAAGTAGAACGACCAATCCGTCTATCACCCGGGCAATCACGTAAAGGATATTTCCGGTAATGATGCTTTTGATAATCCCTACCACAATCAACTGTGCCAATTGGACGCTACCCAGAATATTGGCAAACAGTGCTACCACAAGTGCCCCCAGAGCAATGGGAAGTAATCGGAACAGAAATTTGGGCCAGGGCTTCTCTTCTCTTTTTTGAATGGGATAAACCTGGATGATGATGCGAGTGAATAAAATGATGGTACCAATCGTGATGAATAAAAGCAGTAATCTCTGGACTAATGGGTGGTTAATGGCATTATTATTAAGAAATACCAAAAAATAAAGAATCGAGAGTTCGTACACAGCATTTTTTCTTTCGGGACGTACCACTCCAGTCATCAGGCGTAAAAAGGGGATGAGCAACACCAGCACAAATAATTCGGCAATTCCTTCGGTGGCATTCTTGTACAACCAGACGGACAGAAAGAGAGTGACCACCAATGCCGCCGAGATGGGACGGGAAATAAAAAAGGCGGAGGCTTTAAGAACATCTTCTCCTTCTTCAAACAGCTTTTCCTGTTTATTCCTGCGGTAAAAATAGAGCATCATGGTAAGAATGATTAAGAAGAGGAAAACGTGGAGTTTCATCGCTTCTTTGTTGGAGCGGTAATAACCTTCCAGTGTGGAAAGGAAATTCTTCCATGCTTCGGCTTCCCGAGAAAGGAATTCCAGAGTGTCCTGGGGGGCACGGAAAGCCTCCCATAACGGCGGGCTGTCCTGAATAAACAGGTGGGTGCGCAATTCGGCTTCGGTACTGCTTATGGTCGCCAGCAAATCGTTAATTTTTATTTGTTGCTGGGAAATCTGGCTTTGGAGGGTAAGCAGGGTATTAATCCGTAAGGCGACATTCTCGCGCACGGTATCAATTTCAGTCATAATGGAATGGATGCGTTCTACAATGCTTTTGGGAACCTCTTTTTTCGGAATAGTTTGTGCTGTAATTTCCCAGCGGGAATACACCTCATTTAACCATCGTTTTTTATTTTGCAAATCCTGAATTCGATCCAGCAAAAGCTGATTCCATTTACCGAGGCGCGAGAGATACAATCGCCATTCCTGGGCAAAACTTTGAAGTTTGCGCAGGGGTTGTTCCTCCAGATTCTGGTAAACGGGCTTATGCATTTCGGCAATGAGGGAATCCAGAATTGTGGGCCATTTCTCTTCGATGGTTTTAATCTCGGGTATGGGATGGATTTCCTCCCGGATCGTATTCAGGGCAAGGTGGTCCTGATCGGCCCGTACCGAAATTTCTGTTACGGGGATGGGCTGGACTTCCGGAACAGCGGGGGCTTCCGGGGAGGTTTTTGCAGATTGGGTCGCCTTTTGTGCTGGCGAAATGTGGAAAAACACCAGCAGCAAAATTACGGAAATAAAACGACTCATGGTAAATCAACCTTTTTATAATTGACCATCTTTTGATTATTTCGATTATTCAGAGTTACACCCTCATTCAATTGATTATGATTATTCAAAATTTCCACCCAACGGATGTGGTAATGGAATAATCGCTTTTCGATGCTTCGTTGGGAGGTTTGCTATCGAAATTGTGGGTGTAGCTTAATTTGAAATAAAAGTCGTAGGGGAATTTCCATTTCAAATTGGTGTTGAATACAATTCGCCAGCGATCGGTTTCCGAGAGGTTGGGGTAAGCGGTAAGCCGGGCAAACATATCAAGGTCTCCGGTATCGAAAGCGTTAAGTTCCGTGAGCAGCAGTCCTTCCATGCTCCGGTTACTGGGGAATTCTTCTCCCTTAAACTTCTCGGTCATGAGGGCGGCACCACCGGCTACCATAAAATAAAGCTGATTGGTCTGGACGAGATATTTCCCTCCGCCCACATTTAAAGTGGTTCGCAAGTCCAGTTGTTGCTCATCGCTGGAACGGAAGGTACCCGAGACAATGGCGAACCAATTCAGAGTGAGAAAACGCTGGTAGTTAATATCGGCATCCGAAGAGAGGGAGCGAGGGGCGTTTTCCTGAATGTTGGTGATGGAATTGAAATTCAGGGAACTCATCCAGGAACGCGTCATGTAACCGATGGTTCCGCTTAGATTTAGTTGCTGGGTTTTATTGGCCTTGGTAAGCGAGTACCCCAGATCGAAATTGGCATTGAGGCGGTCTTTAAAGGTGCGCTTCAGGGGTTTGATATACACTACATCCAGAAAATGAGCTGTGTAAGCAGCTCGAGCCTCCTGAATCACAATTCGGGAAGTGTCGGTGGAATCGGTTCGTAGGGAACCCACATATCGATATCCGTTGGAAAGGACAATGACAAAAAAGTGACGACTATGAATGTATTTTATTTTCTTCCATTCTATCTGGAAATCGACTTTCGAATAATCGGTTTTTAATTGGAGGATTCCCTGATCCATTCCCTTAATTTCTCCCACCAGCCGATCCCCATTCCGCATCATGATGACATCGTTTTTAGCGAGCAGAGGAAGAGCACACATGAAGGTAGCCAAGATAGAAGCAAGTATGTGCATCCGGTGCAATGTTGGAATCTCATTCATAAAAAATTCATTTCTTTAATATTCATGGATACTATCCCAAATTATAAATTCCAAATTCCAAATTACAAATTACAAATCTCAAATCTCAAATCTCAAATTCCAAATCCCAAATTCCAAGTGACAAATTCCAAAATCCAAATCTCAAATGACAAACTCCAAGAACCCAATCCCAAAACCGAGATAAAATTCAGGATTTCAAAATTCAAATCATAAATTATGAAATAATAGCATAATATAATTCATAATTCAAAATTCATAATTAAATCCCATCCTGTCCGCAGGAGGCTTCGCATTAATCATGTCAAAATATTTAACCACGAATAGCACGAATTGGCACGAATGGAACGTTTAAAAAGCTTCTTCCATCCCAAAATACACACCCGAAGTGCCTCGCCCAAAACCCACGTCCATGCGCACATTTACCCATTCCTCCTGATTGAACAGAAAACGAAACCCAAAGCCCCCGGAGACTTTGGCATAACGAATCCGAAACTGCCGCATGGTGGGCGATACGTCTCCCAGAGCGACAAACGCCACAGCTCCAAAACGCCACCACACATGGGTTCGGTACTCCATCTGCATACTCATAAAATGATGGTCGCGGTAACGCCCCTGATAGTAGCCCCGCATTAAATTGGCGCCTCCCAGCATGGGCAGTTCGTAAAAAGGTGGGTTCCCCGTGGCAAAACTGGCAAAAATTTGCACTGCCAGCACTTCCCATTTTCTCATTCCAAAATAGTGGCGCAAATCGATTTCGTAATTGTTAAAATTGGTACTGCTTCCCAGAGGTTTTAAGTAAAAAATGGTTTTTATCTGATAAAAACCGCCCTGAGTTGGGTAAAAAATATGGTTGCGGGTATCCCAGACCATGGTGAGAC
>JALXCH010000665.1 GCA_026991005.1 Calditrichia bacterium
TATCGGGTTTAGTTCGAAAAAGACCAGAGCATTCAAACAGTTGGAGCCAGTCCATGGGCAGCGTAAAAACCGATGCTCCGGGAATGGGCATTATCATTCCCGCCTACAATCCGGAACTGCACACATTGCACCAATTGTTGGCGCGCATAAACCAGCTCTCGCTGTCCAATCTGGAGCAGGTTCTGGTGGTGGACGATGGCTCCCGACCGCCTATTGCGCTGGTGTTTCCGCCCAATCTGCCGGTGCAACTCCTCCGTCAGGAAATAAATCAGGGGAAAGGAGCGGCACTAAAACTGGGCTTCACCCGACTTCTGGGAAATCCCCACATTCAGCTCATTTTGACCCTGGATGCAGATTTGCAACATCCTCCCGAAAAAATCCCCGAGTTTCTTTCCCGCTTTGGACGTTACGGGGAGGACATCATCGTGGGTTACCGTTCTCGTTCCCCCCGGGTGATGCCGCCGCACCGCATCGTGTCCAACAGTCTCACCTCCCTCATCATCTCCCTGCTTACCGGCCAGTTAGTACGGGACAGCCAGTGCGGATTTCGACTCATTCGGCGGGAGGTGCTGGAAACAATTTCTCTAAAAGAGAACCGCTTTCATCTGGAAAGCGAACTCCTGATACGCGCTGGCTGGCAACGGTTTCGCATTGGGTTTGTTCCCATTCCCACCATCTACAATAATGAAAAAAGTTCTATTAAAAATGTGCAGGACACTTTAAATTTCATCTTTTTAATAACGCAATTGATCTGGGAGAAACTGCACCAACGATGAGAAGGTACTCGGCACAGCGACGGAAGATGGTATCGGAATTTCTAATTAAAGAGGGAATTGCTGACCCGGAAGTCATTCGTGCCATGAGCGAGGTTCCACGACATTTGTTTGTGGAACCGGCACTGGCACATCAAGCTTACACCTCCGGTAGTTTGCCCATCGGTTTCGGGCAAACCATCTCTCATCCCACCACCGTTGCTCGCATGACCGAAGCGCTGGAGCTGAAAGGAGGCGAAAAGATTCTGGAAATTGGTACCGGTACCGGGTACCAGGCCGCCGTGCTGGCCGAAATGGGCTGCCGAGTGTTTAGCATCGAGCGAATTCCGGCGCTGGCCGAGCGCGCCCGCACCATCCTGGCTCAATTGGGATATCATCACATCGCTATCCGGGTGGGAGATGGTACATTTGGCTGGCAGCAATATGCTCCTTACCAGCGCATTCTACTTACCGCCTATGCCAGCGAGGTAGCGCCGGCGTTGCTCCAGCAACTTGACGAAGGTGGCATCCTGGTTATGCCCGAAGGCAATCGGGAGCATCAAAAATTAATTAAACTGATTCGCCAGGGAGATCAATTGGTAAAAAAAGAATTAGGGGAAGCGCATTTTGTTCCTCTCATCTCACGTAAACAGGGGAATCGTTTATGATTGAACTGTTGAAATTAATCGGGATTACTTTTTTACCGTTTCTGGAATTACGTGCCAGCATTCCTTACGGTATCATCACTGCTCATTTCCCCTGGTATTGGGTGGTGGTCATCTGCGTTGTCTCCAATATTCTGGTAGGAATTATGTATTTTTACCTGGTGGATTGGATTTTCAAACTGGCTCTGAAGGTTCCTTTTTTTAACCGCTTCTGGGAAAAAGTAGTGGCGCGCACCCAGAAGAAAATTCATGCGGGAGTGGAAAAATACGGGGAGTATTTTCTGATCATTTTCATTGGGATTCCCCTACCCGGCAGTGGGGTGTATTCCGGTGCGCTGGGTGCCTATCTGCTGGGAATGTCCTTTCGGAAATTTATGATTGCCAACATTTTCGGAGTTCTTATTGCGGCAACGGCTGTGACCATTGCGGTATTCTCCGGTTCTGAGGCGCTCAAATTATTCATCAAACAGGTTTAATTTTTCGGTACAAACCATAGAAAGCATAGGGCATAGGGACATAAAGTAAAGGTTAGGAGGACAGGAGGGGAATAGGGGGAATAGGGGAAATAGGGGAAATAGGGGGAATAAGGACATAGGGCATAGGGCATAGAGCATAGAGCATAGGGTATAATGTATGCATTTCAATCATTTTTACACTCTTTCCTCTTTTCTCTTTCCTCTTTTCTTTTTGAAATTTGGAATTTGTTTTTTGGAACTTGGGATTTGTTGTTTTGAAATTCGGGATTTCATTGTTCACTTCTTCCGAGGGGTTATGAGCAAAAGCGTGTTTAGAGATTATGTTTGTTCGACCTCTTAACTCAGGTAATTGCAAATCCAGTTTAAAATTTTCCTGCACAATGTTAGAGATTCTTCGCTCCGCTGGTGCTTCGCTCAGAATGACGGGTCGTAGCTCACCTCCAGCGATTCTGGCTATACGGTTTACCCTGCTCATCCGCATCCTCATAATTACTAACCACGAATAGCACGAATAAGCACGAATGAAAAATAATTAGGTCAGGTATGAACCTATCAAATCATTTGTGATTTGGAGTTTGATGCTTGGTATTTGAGATTTGAAATTTGTTTCTTGGAATTTGCTTTTTGGAATTTGGGATTTGAGTTTTGGGATTTCATCTTTATTTTTCAGTGAGATTGTTTTGTCCCCTCAATGAACCTTCTCAATAAAATTTTCTGTTGGGAGGGCTGTAAAAACCTCTTAAATTTATTTCATCACAATAAAGAGGTCCATTCCTATGCGTCTCAAAATCGCATTTCTCGTCATTCTTCTGGTGGTGTTTACCGGTTCTGCTAAGGAGTTTTTTATAACCGGTAAACAGGAATCCAGAATTCAATACCGCCTGGTGCAGCAAATTGTACCGTTTAAGGGCATTGAAATAATGGCTGTCAGTTTCGTGGTGCCCGGCGATTTCCGATCGCCAACTTACCAGCAACAGATTACGGATTTGCAATTTCATTTTACCCCGGAGCCCGCAGAGCAGGAAGAAGAGACTGATGCCCGGGGTAACCAGATAAAAAAATTTTACTGGAAATCCCCCGAGAAAACAATTCAATGCGAAATTAGCTTAAATGCCCACAATGTGGTGCATCTAAATGCCCTGAAAAGCCAGGCCGGTTTTCCCCTCCGCAATATCCCCGCTGATGCCCGGGTGTATCTGAAATCCACCGAGCAGGTTCCGGCAGATAATCCCGAGATTCAAAAGCTCAGCACCCGGCTAACTCAAAAAGCACAAAACGAACTGGAAGCCGTTCGGGCAGTACTGCACTATGTGAATGACCATCTGCATTACGTCTTGATGCCCAAGCAATTCGATGCGTTGTATTCCCTGCACACAGGCAAAGGTAACTGCCAGAACTATTCCCACCTGGCAGCGGCATTACTGCGCGCGGCCGGTATTCCCGCCCGAATTGTAAACGGCATCACCCTGAAAAAATCGTACGATCTGGATATTGGGCAGGCCATCTACACCTTCGATATGGCCCAGGGACGCCATTCCTGGATCGAAGTCTTTTTCCCCGATGTGGGCTGGCTTCCCTTCGATCCCCAGCAAACCGAATTTTTCGTAAGCAATCGGTATCTGCGAATCGAAGTGGGGCTGGATAATCAGGAGACCATTCAGGATGGACTGGTGCGCTGGTCGCAATCCAGCGGCAGCGAGAAGCAAAGCCCCCAACTGGAAGAAGCCATCGAAGCCAATTTTGTACAAGATGATGTGCAGCTAAAATGCGAAAAAATTGTAGAGGGCCCGTCCAGTTTGTTTCTCTCTCCCATGCTGGCACCAACGGTTATTGCTGCAACCCCGCCGCCACCGCCTGAACCTCCGAAGCCCAAGCCAGGAGAAATTCCCGAAGACCTGGCACGCCTGACCTACAATTATCCCCTCACGCTGGGGAATCTGGATTTCCCCCGGAATTTCGATTTCCTTCGGGCGCGCTTGTACCAGAGTGGGGATTCGGAATCCGAGGAACTAAAACGCAACTTCATTGTGGAAACCGCCGAGTACGTCACCGGCAAAGAGCAGTTTGCACAAATGTTTGTTCTAGAAGAACCGATGATTTTGCGCAGCATCAGTCTGGCTCTGCACTCCTTTGGAGGCAGTGGAAAATTGTGGCTTGAGCTGAGTGAAGATCAGGGTGGAAAGCCTGGGGAGACTGCTGCCCGCAGCCGAAAAATCTCTTTGCGCGAAATTCCCAACCTCCCCGGATACGATTGGATCAATTTCGACTTCACCCGGGAAGGCCTGCTGCTCTCGCCCGGGAAATACTGGTTTGTACTGAAATTTTCCGGTTCCCCCATCGTGAACTGGTTCTACAGTTACGGTAAACCGGTGGGACCGGTGGATGGAACCCGTTCCTGTCCCGTGGGCGAAAATGGCTGGGAACGCATCCTGAATTTCGAATTTAATTACAAAGTAACCGGGAAGGGTGCCCGGGAATTCCATCGCCCCTGATAATTTCTTTTTAGTAACCGGAAGATTAATCTTGTTCACGACTTCTTTCGAGAGAATAATGGAATGATTCACGCAATCCGTGTTAAAAATACTTCCGAATCTGTTTCAGGGTTTGAGCATCGCGAATTTACCCGGGAGTGGTTAAGGCTTATTGCGGCGATTCTTGCAGAAAATATTCAGTAAATTTTTAGTGAAAACCGATTCGATACCTTTTAAATTTTGTAGAAGACCAAAACTGGAAATGTCTTTATGACTCGAAATCGTGATGATCTGAGAATCCGTGACACCAAAATTATAATTGCTTTTTTGGGCATATTAACAGCTATTGCCGTGGGGTTCGTGCTGTACCAGATTCGCTCCATCATGCTCCCGTTTTCACTGGCTGTGTTTATTGGATACGTGTTTAATCCGCTAATCACTTTTTTCGAAGACCGCAAAGTACCCGGTGTACTGGCTATTATCCTTACACTGCTCATTACCTTCCTGGTACTCAACTTCTTCGGAGTCCTGGTTTACACCAGCATTAAATCTTTTGCCGCGGAATTCCCTCGTTACGAGGGGCGCCTCTCCCTATTCCTGGACAAAACGCTGGAGATTCTGCATATCCCCAAAGAGGTATTTTTACAGCAAGTAAAAACACAGGGAACCCTGAAATGGCTGAGTTCCCTCCAGAACTTTTCCCTTCACGAAGTTATTTTAAACACCCTGGGATCTATTCTGAACTTCATGTCCAATACGTTTCTGGTACTGCTGTTTTTATTGTTTATTTTAATCGGGCGGAATCAGCTGGTTATTAAAACGCAGTTAGCATTTCCCCCGGAAACCGCACTGCGCATTTCCACCATTTTGAAAAATATCAACAGTCAGATTCAGAAATACCTGATTGCGAAATCCTTCATCAGTCTGGCCACGGGAATTTTATTCTTAATCGTGCTGCTTCTTTTCCATATTCCCTTTGCCATCATCTGGGGAATTCTGGCTTTTCTCCTCAATTTCATTCCCAATATCGGCTCGGTAATTGCCACCATTCTTCCGCTTACCATTGCGTTGATTCAGGTTACCAGCTGGTCGAAACTATTCTGGCTGGCACTCATTCTGGTTACTATCCAGATGGTAGTGGGCAATTTTATCGATCCCCGCATTATGGGACGCAGCCTGAATTTGAGTCCCCTGGTGGTGCTCTTTTCACTGATGTTCTGGGGATGGTTGTGGGGAATTATTGGGATGTTCCTGGCGGTACCCATTGCCGTTATCATAAAAATTATTTTTGAGAATATTGAACCGCTGCGCTTCATAAGCGTGTTGATGAGCACCGGCTAAAAAGAGAAGTGGCACAGACGACGGAAGAACTACCCGTGCAGGCTGGTTTTTCCAGTATGTCCTCATCCGTCGCCAAAGAAAGACCCACTCCCGGACTTCTGCTTAACCCCAACTCCGGAGGTTTTATGAAATTTGCATTCATCGGGATAAGTTTGTTATTCCTGCACTTTGCTCTGGCACAATTTCCCAATGTTCGGATTTCCCCGGATTACTTTTCCGATCCGGAAGAAGTCTCCATCGCCATAAACCCTTTAAATCCTGCCAATCTGGTCGCCGGAGCCAATATTGCGTATTACTTCTTTTCCGACGATAGTGGTCATACCTGGAACGCCGGGATGCTTAATTCAAGCTTAGGAGTCTGGGGAGACCCCTGCGTTCGTTTCGATGCCAGCGGAAATGCCTATTTTGCGCACCTTTCCTATCCCAGTAACGGCTACTGGCTAGACCGCATTGTGGTACAAAAATCCACCGATGGCGGTGCTACCTGGAGTAATGGAGCGGGCGTTGGGCTGAATCCGCCCAAACAACAGGACAAGGAATGGCTGGCGGTGGATTTCACCTCCTCTCCCTATCATAATTTCATTTACATGAGCTGGACGGAATTCGACCATTACGGCAGTGCCAGTCCCCAGGATAGCTCTCGTATTCTGTTTTCTCGCTCTACCGACGGAGGCACCACCTGGTCGGACCCCATCAGGATTAGCGACCACGGCGGCGACTGTCTCGATTCGGATAACACGGTGGAAGGTGCCATCCCGGCGGTGGGTCCCGAGGGCCAGATTTACGTAAGCTGGAGCGGGCCTCTGGGCATCATGTTCGACCGCTCGCTGGATGGGGGCGTTTCCTTTGGGCAGGATATTTTTGTGACCGATCAGCCCGGCGGCTGGGATTTTCCCGTGGCAGGATTGTACCGGGCAAACGGGCTTCCCACCACGCTGTGCGATATCAGCAATTCCCCCTACCGGGGAACGATTTACATCATCTGGTCTGATCAGCGGAACGGAATTGGCAATACGGATGTGTTCCTCATCAAATCTCTGGATGGCGGGAATACCTGGGAGGGATTTACCCGCGTGAACGGAGATTCTACCCAGCGTGATCAGTTTTTTCCGGCGGCTACCATCGACCCCCAAACGGGAATTTTGTACATCGTGTATTACGACCGTGCCAATACCACCGGATTTGATACCGAAGTGACCCTGGCACGTTCCCAGGACGGAGGTCAAAGTTTTACCTACGCCACAATTAGTGAAAATCCCTTTCAACCGAATTCCAGTGTATTCTTTGGGGATTACATTGACATTGCGGCCTACAACGGGCGGATTTATCCCATCTGGATGCGGATGGATCAGGGCAATTTAAGCGTGTGGACCGCCCTGATTAACGATGCACTGCTGCAAATCTCCTCCCATAATCCTCCGGTGATTTCCGATTTTCGCCTTTTACCCAATTTCCCCAATCCCTTTAATAGCAGTACAAGGATTGAATACGATTTAGCCCACCGCACATCGATCCGCCTGGAGCTCTTTGACGTTACCGGAAAGAAAATTCGCACTCTGGAAGCAGGGGTGCGAGAGGCGGGTAAACACACCTTTCTTTTCCAGGCGTCTGGGCTTGCGGCCGGTGTGTATTTTTATTCCTTAACCGCGGGGAAATTTCGGGAAACGCGAAAAATGATTTATTTGCCTTAATTTCAGGGTAGCACGAAAAACCGGGGATTCAGGAAGAATAATTCCCACTTCCCCACCAACTTCCTCACACCGGTGAGCAATAATTGAGGATACGGAGAATTCCCTCCATGCAGGGTTCAAAGTCTTCCACCAGTATTGCAAAGAATGTGTCTCGTCTTAATCCTTTATCAATCCCTCTTCCCGAAAGCTGAAGAAGCGTTCGCGACCGATGATCACATGATCCAGCACGGGGATATCCAGCAATTTACCCGCTTCCACCAATCGTCGGGTAATTTGCTCATCCTCGCGGGAAGGGGTAGGCACACCGGAAGGGTGATTGTGCACCAGGACAATGGAAGCAGCCAGATCGGTAATGGCGGGATGAAACACCTCCCGGGGATGCACCAGAGAAGCGTTCAGGGTGCCTTCGCTGATTTTGTATTCTTTCATCAGCAGATTGGCACTGTTTAACAGCAATACCAGAAACACCTCTTTTTTGTAGGAACCCAGCTGAGGTCCGTATTTTCGGAAGACCACTTCCGGGGAGTTCACTTTCACCTTCTGCTGGCGGGGTAAGCTGGCAATCCGCCGAGCGATTTCGAAGGCTGCCGCCAGGGTAACTGCTTTGGCGGGACCAATCCCTTTTAAGCGGAAAAAGCGTTTGTAATCCGTATCGGCCAGGGCATGCAAATTTCCGAATTCCTTCAGCACTGTTTTGGCCAGATCCACCGCGGTAAACTGCTGACTACCGGTGCGGAACAGAATGGCCAGCAACTCCGAATCGCTTAATTCAGACGGTCCCAGCGCCATCAATTTCTCCCGGGGACGCTCATCCTCGGGCCAATCTTTAATTTTGGTTCGATAAAAAATGGGTTCTTCAACTTTCATGGTGGACCTCCCTGCGAATGGAAATTTCAAAAATCAAAATACAAATCTCTAAATCCAGATAACAAGCAAAAATTGTAAACTTTCAATTCCAGAGAACCAACAGCAACAGAAATAAGATGCAGGTACAGGGGGAATATCCGATTCATCTTGTAAAAATTTAAATTTAATTAAAAATCAATTTAATGCCTGGCATTCTGCAATACAGACTATGCGCTTAAATTTAAAACAAAAACTCTTTGTAAATTCATTAATGCCTAATATATTTTTGGATCAATAGAATTTTCGAAACGATTCCGGGTAGAATGGCAAAAATAACGTGAGGAACGGTATGGATATTCTCAATGTGCAGGGAATTACCAAGATGTACGATGAGTTTCGTGCCGTGGATGGGGTGAGCTTTTCCATTGAAGAAGGTCAATTGTTCGGATTACTGGGGCCCAACGGAGCCGGAAAAACCACCACCATGCGCATGATTATGAACATCATTATTCCCGATGAAGGGAAAATCGAGCTTTTTGGACAACCTTTCTCGGATGAATTAAAAGACCGCATTGGTTATCTGCCGGAGGAGCGCGGGTTGTACCCGAAAATGAAATTGTTGGCTCATCTGCAATTTCTGGGCGAGATGAAGGGACTCTCCGGCACAGAGGCCCGGCAGAAGGCGCTGGAATGGCTGGAGCGGTTCGATTTGCTCAAATGGGCGGATAATAAGATTCAGGATTTATCCAAAGGGATGCAGCAGAAGGTGCAGTTTATTGGTACCATCCTGCACCAACCGCAATTGATTATCATGGATGAACCATTCTCCGGGCTGGATCCCATCAACACCAAATTTTTAAAAGATATTTTACTGGAACTCAAACGCAGCGGACGAACCATCATTCTGTCCACCCATTTGATGGATCAGGCGGAGAAACTGTGCGACGCGATTTGTCTGATTAACCGCGGCAAGGTGGTGCTGCACGGGCCGCTGGACGAAATCAAGGCAACGTACAGCCGTAATGCGGTGATTCTGGAATATTCCGGTGATGGGGACTTCATCGCCCGGTTACCCTTTGTGGAAAAGGTCAACGATTACGGCAATTACATGGAGGTGCGGCTTCGGGCGGAGGCTTCGCCCCAGGAGCTTTTCCGGGAACTGGCTCGCCATCCTATTCAGGTGAAACGATTCGAAGCAGCAGAGACCTCGCTGAATGATATCTTCATCGAAATTGTGGGAGAAAAACAATGAAGAAAATCTGGAAAATCATCAAACGGGAATTCATTACCAAGGTGTTCACCCGGGGATTTATCATTGCCACTGTGCTGGGACCATTCTTCATTGTTGGCATTAGCTTTGGTCCGGCATATTTCATGAGTCTGCAGCGGGAAGAACCGTTAACCATACAGGTGGTTGATTCTACCTATCAGGTGTTTCCGGAGCTGGCTACGGTGTTTAACGATACCTTAAAAAACGGCCAACCCCGGTTTATTTTTAATTCGATTGAACCCGAAGTGTACCGCAGCCGGCGGAATGCCATTCGCCGGGATATTGAGCAGGAAAAAATAGATGGATTACTGGTGATCCCGGCAGATTTGTTTCAGGGGAAGCGGGTGCGTTATTATGCTAAAAGCGTGAGCGATTACGATCTAATGAATCGGTTGCGCAGTGGGATTAGCGAAATTGTCAACAACCACCGGCTTCGGGAAGCCGGGGTGGATCCCGCACTTCTTAAAAATCTTATTCAAAAAGTTCAATTGGAAACAATTAAAGTGGTAAAGGGCAAGGAAAAGAAGAGCGGATTCGATCAGGAATATTTTACCTCCTTCACTTTTTTGTTGCTACTTTACATGACCATTTTAATGTACGGCAATAACATCATGCGCAGTGTGATTGAGGAGAAAACCTCGCGCATTGTGGAAGTGCTGCTTTCCTCGGCTAATTCTTTTCAACTAATGGCGGGGAAACTGTTTGGCGTGGGACTGGTGGGGCTGGTGCAGTACGCCATCTGGGCATTGATGGGAATCGTTGCTTTCCTGTTCGCGGCCAGTCAGATGCCGGGATTGTTACAATTTGTGAGCATCTCGCCCCAGGTGCTAATCTATTTCATCGTATTTTTTATTGTGGGATTTTTTACGTTCTCCACTCTGTACGCTGCGGTGGGTTCCATGTGCTCGGACATGCAGGATGCCCAGTCCCTTTCCACACCGGTAACTTTATTGGTAATTATTCCGTTTGTCATCAGCTTTTCGGTAATGAAAAATCCTTCCAGTTCTCTGGCACAAATTCTTTCTTACACACCGTTTTTTACCCCGATAATTATGTTCACGCGGGTGATTTTAGTAACACCACCGGTCTGGGAAATTGGGTTGAGCCTGCTTATCAATTTCCTGGTCATTCTGGGCATCATCTGGCTTTCTGCCCGGATTTACCGGGTGGGCATTTTAATGTACGGCAAGCGCCCCACACTTCCGGAAATTTTGCGGTGGGTGAGGTATCGGTAAGTGAAAAGCCGGAGATGAACAATAACCGATTTTGCAACGGCTAAAACTAAAAGGAATAACTAAAGCATAGTTGGATACTGATTCAGTGGAAAGACATTGAAACAACCGTCCCCGGAGGAATGGAAGGCATTAGAATATAAATCTATTTGTAGATGGGCTTAATCATTTGTGCTGCTGTTTTTCCTTGCCTGTTTTTTTCGCATTGTAAATTTTATCCGTTTAGAATGCGTTTCTGGCGGGCTTCAAAGCAGAAGCCGTGCCCCAACTCCAGCAGAAATTCCTGGAGCTTATCCAGCAGTTGATGTTCCAGATTGGTTTCACTCATGACCTCGGCAGGTTTAAAGCCCAGAAACTCAAACACATAGGGATCGCGTATGGCCAGCTTTGGTTCAGCCTGGTCTGCCGTGGATTGAACCAGTGCAGCGAGTTTTTCTTTATCTCGTGAAAGTTCAGACCGTTCGAAGTAAAGGCTGGCGATCTGGCGCTTGAGTTCCCTTACCGACCAGTTGCCACGAATGCATTCGATTTCGTAGAAGGCACGTTTAAGCTCGTCATCAATGGCAACCAGAAGTTCAACATGACTGTAGGACAAGCTGCTCACGAGTTTTTCCGGTGGAACAGACAATTGTGCGGACGCTGTCCGCACTTTTTGATTGTTAGCAGCCTCAGGTAGCAAATGTTGAAATTGTGCGGGCACTGTTCGCACAATCTGAGGATAGGTACGGTAAAAGGCTAAATAATTGTACAGTTGCCTGCGCCCAGAATTACTGATCTCGTACCTGCGAAGCTTCCTGGATAATTCACTGAGTAAATGGTCCCCGTAATTGGCTCGCTCCGCTCCATGCAATTCATATTCAGCAATATAGGCACCGATGAGCCAATTACGTAAGGTGAGGCTGATGTTCACAGCCCTACTTGCCTGAGACGCAAGCGATTCGTGTACTTCCTTAATCGCCGCAATAAGATCGTCAAGGTTAAAAATCTTACCCCCATATCCCAATATCTTCAAATTCTTCCTTATCTCTGCTTCCAGCTTCTGGCTCTCTTCGAATTGTTTGTAAAGTGTGGCAGTTAATTTAGCTATTTTTTCTTCAAAGGGAATGCCGTCGTCTTCTTGTTCTTCTACTCCAACATAACGACCCGGGGTGAGTACATAACCGTGCTGACGGATCTCCTCGATGGTGACTGATTTCCACCATCCGGGTTTGTCCGCGTAGCCCTCGCCTTTCTTCCAGGCGTGGTAAACATCGGCGATCTGCCGAATCTCCTCCTGAGTCAGTTCCCGATGCACCCGATCCACCAAGCGGCCCATGCGTCGCGCGTCGATAAAAAGGATTTCTCCCGTGCGATTTCGATATCCCCGTTTAATATCTTCTTTTTTATTTCGGGTTACAAACCAGAGGGAAACCGGAATTTGAGTAGTGTAAAAAAGTTGTCCGGGTAAAGCCACAATGCAATCCAGCAGATCATCTTCAATGATTCCTTTACGAATGGTAAGTTCAGCATTGGTAGAGGTGGAGAGAGAACCATTTGCCATGACAAATCCGGCTATCCCATGTGGTGAAAGATGAGAGATGAAATGTTGAATCCAGGCATAATTGGCATTATTGTTAGGAGGTATACCGTACTTCCAGCGCGCATCATCTTTTAACCGTTCACCCCCCAATCACTCATGTTAAATGGGGGATTAGCCAGAATGTAATCCGCTTTTAAATCTTTGTGTAGATCATTTAAAAAAGTATCTGCATGATGCGGTCCCAGGTCGGCATCAATGTGTCGAATGGCCAAATTCATTTTAGCCAGTCGCCAGGTTGTGGGATTGGATTCCTGCCCGTAAATGGCAATATCACCCATTTTACCACCATGCGCTTCTACAAACTTTTCTGACTGGACAAACATCCCACCGGAACCGCAACAGGGGTCATAAACTCTTCCTTTGTAAGGTTCAATCATTTCCACCAGTAGTTGTACTACGCATTGAGGTGTGTAAAACTCACCACCGCCTTTGCCTTCTGCTTCCGCAAACCTCCCCAAAAAATATTCATAAATTCTCCCCAGTGGGTCTTTGAGGTTATATTCTCTGGCTTTTAGATTGATATCCCCAATTAGCTTCACCAATTCACCCAACCGCACTTTATCGAGCGTGGGACGGGAATAATCTTTGGGCAAAATTCCTTTTAGACCTGGATTTTCTCTTTCGATTGCTATCATGGCATCATCAATTACGCGCCCAATGGTGGGTTGGGGTGCCAGTTTCAGAATTCTTTCCCATCGCGCCTCTGGAGGAACCCAGAAAATATTGTTTGCCAGATACTCATCACGGTCTTCGGGATCGGTATAATCTGTTTCCTGCCTGGATTTGAGTTCTTCGTATTTTTCCTGGAAGGCATCAGAAATGTATTTTAGAAAAATGAGGCCCAGTACTACGTGCTTATACTCCGAAGCATCCATGTGCCCGCGGAGTTTGTCCGCCATTTCCCACAATTTGTTCTCAAAACCAATGTTCGCACCGTTATTTTTAACAGATGCCATAGGAACTCCTTTTGTAAATTTGATTTTAACCATGCAATAAGTTTATTTTTTCAGTTTTAAAATTCCATGGCTAATAGTGAATTTAATTTATTTCTTCCGATTATTATCGAGCTTTAACCAATCCCAGAAGGCAGGACAGAAATCAAAACCGTAATGAAGATTTTTGGCCTGAATAAAAACGTTGGTATCCAATAAATATGGCATTATCCAACTCCCAGCACCTGCGCAAACTTTTTGAATGTTTGGTCTTTAGAAACGCCCAGCATGGCGTAGGCATCGCGAAATAACGTTTGTCCTTCCAGGGTACTGCTAATTAGCGCCAGAGCAAATCGTTTGCTCACCCGGCGGGTAAGATTGTGAAAAAAGTTTCCGCCGCCTTCCTCCGTTGCTGGTCGTTCATAATGTTTCAGCCGTTCCAATAATTCCCGGTACATCTGCTGAAAAGTCTGCCAGTCTATAAATTCTGAATCAAACAAACGTCGTAAAATGACCAACGTACTAACTTTAAATGTTCTTGCCAGACGATTTAATTCCATCTCCAGAGTGTTATCGGGATTATAGTTTTCTTTTAAATTCGCCATAGGTACCAGCAATTCTGCTGCTACCTGGTTGCACCAACGTTCTATTTTTTCATCCGAATACCTTGCCAGATTCGCATCTGTTACCCCCGACTTTCCTAACCAGATATGAGCCAATTCATGAGCCAGAGTAAAAGTTCTCCCGGAAAGCGTATCGGCGCCGTTGATAAAAATGAGCGGAGCGAAATCATCCACCAGAGCAAAGCCACGGAATTCTTCTATTTCTAACGGGCGATGGGTATTGTTACCTACCACCCCGTTCACCATAACCAATATTCCGATGCGCTCCACCTGATCAATAAAATAACTTAATGCTTGTTTCCAGGTGGGAATCGTACTCCGTTCATGAATATTTAGTTTTATCTGATTACGAATTTCAGTGGCAACGGTGTTTGCGTCATCTTCTGGTGTAACCGATCCCACAAACGGTAAAGGTCTTTCCCCCAAAGAGATGAGATAATCACGATACCACTCCTGGCGTTGTTCACAAAGATAAATGGTTTCCAGTAATTCCGGACTGGGTTGGGAAAGCTTAGCTCCTGGAGTGGTTCGAAAATCTGGAATAGGTAAATTCTCCTCTGGCGGCGCTTCCAGAAAAAGAAAACCTAGTGGTACATGAAGGGTTTTTGCCAGCCGTTCCAGTTGTTTTAATGTGGGTTGAAGCTTCCCACTTTCCCATTGTTCATATCTGGGAAATGTTCTCGTCAGGGAATCAACCGTTCGCCCGGCACGTAATCTGGCCCACCGGAGAAGTTCAGATTTAATGGGTACTCGTAATGGCATTGTTTGATTATTCTCCAGATTTCAGAATACTAAATTTTTTTAAAATTTTCTCTAATTATTAGTTTTCACAAATTAATGATTTGCAATTGATTCTACCATTTTTTCAAAGGGAATGCCTTATTTCATTTTAAAAAGCATTTCTGATTTTTACACACATCTACCAGAACTACACTATAAGTCGAAAGGTCATTATTCACAAGATTAATTGTTCTTACTATAATCGAATTAAAATTCAAACGGTGTTGCATTTACACTACTTCTGAAAAATTCAATAAGGTTCCTTTTTGAAAATTAAGTCGAAGACCAATTTGAGAGCATTGCAAAATTGTAAAAATTGCATTCTGGAACCATTTTATTTTAAATAATCAATTCAAGTTTGTCAAACATATTTTCTTTACTGTCCTGATGTTGTATGCTAACAATTTGAATTATTCAATTATTTTATTTTTCCAATGTTTCAAGAAAATTTTTACCGTATTTCACTAAAACAATGTTTTAGTGAAGTATCTTTACCTTTCATTCTCAAACTGTTCAAATCTTCCCCCACTACCGAAACCTTCTGTTGTGGATTCCAATACCCATAAAGGAACAGTTCTTTGTTTGTGTGGGAAGATTGTAGAGAAGGTTCAATTCTTTTTCAAAAAGTGGATATTTTTATTTTACAGGTTACTTCAATCTGTTCGGTTAATTAAAAAGGGGGGGATGTATGCTGTTGTAAACAAGAACAAAAACCTCCCCGGTACTTTTAGCGCACCGGGGAGTTGAATACGAGAAGCGAATGGAATTATTTTTTACTCAGCTGCTCAATCTTCTCACGCACGGTTTTCATGGTGCGCTCCAGAATGTCTCCGGCTTCCTGTTCCAGACCAGCGCAGGTGTGTTTCATCTCCTGCACAAAATTCTGGTCTTCGATTTGAGGCAGGTTGATGAGCACGTTAAATACTCCACCTCGCACCCCGGTAAAGGCAATTTGGGCGCCCACACCGGCATCGGTTACGGAGTTCAGATTCCCTTTTTCTACCACTTCCGCAGCTATTTTCATCGCTTCTAAGCTCAATTCCGCAGTGCGTAAGGGAACCCGCACCGCCTGTTTTAATCCCTCCTGGATGGCTTGCTGGCGGGCGGCTTTTTCCTCCGGCGTGTTCTGGGGCAGGCGGCGGGCTTCCATGTAGGCGTTAAAGGCGTTGGTATCATCGTCCACCGCTTTCAGGAGCTGGTCCTTCACCTCCTGAGCTTTTTCGGCTAGAGTATTTAAATCTGCCCACACCGGTTCGTACCCTTTCTTCCCAATGGTGAGGTTGCTCACCATGGCAGAGAGAGCCGCCCCCAGAGAGCCGGCCAGAGCAGCAATAGAGCCCCCACCCGGTGCCGGGGTATCGCGACTAACTTCGTGCACCAGCTCGGATGTTTTCAGGGAGACCAGCGGTCCCCGGTCCGTTTTAGGCAGACCCAGAATTTTCTTCTCCGGATCGAACGGTGCCACATCGTTTAGTCCCATGGAATAAATGGCGGTATCAATCACATCCTGTACCGGCACCCCGGTGGATTTTCCCTGTTTTTCCAGGTAGTACTTCCCGGCTTGATAAATAGCCTGGAATGGCACCAGTCCCACAATTTCGCTGCCGGTAACTACCAGACCGCGTTCCGCTGCCAATTCCCGCGCCTTTTCCAGCACAATGTGAGGCGGGGTAATTTTGTAATTGGTGAGATTAATGGAAATCTGCGCCCGACCATATTCTTCCACATACCAGCCAATGGCTTTGCAATATTTGAAAATACCCGGCTTTTTTACGGATTTGCCGATGACGTTCTGAGGATCCGTTCCGTGCATCCGGAGTAATTCGTACAAGTCGTAACCGTGCACTTCCTTACAGTGCTGTGCCGTTTCCTCCAGTGTTTTTCCCACAAATTCGCAGTTACCGCAGGGATAGTGATTTTCCCGGTACTTCAACAAATCGCCCCGCATGTAAATGGGTTTGATGTTCCCGGTACGCGCGCTGCGCCCTTTCTCCCGCAGTTCAAAGGCGATATCGGTGGCGTACATCTTCTCGCGGGTGTTCAGGGTGATGTTGTAAGCAATCAAGAACTCCCGGGCACCAATCACCGTAGCGCCGGCACGGGGATTAAACTCGGCTGGTCCGTAATCCGGTTTCCAGCGGGGGTCTTTCAGCTTTTCCGGTAATCCTTCGTACTCTCCCTGGCGAATGGTGGCCAGATTCTTTCGTTCCGGCGTTCGGGCACTCTCTTCGTACAGGTACACGGGAATTTTCAGCTCTTCGCCCACCCGTTGTGCCACTTCTTCGGAAATTTTTACACAATCCTCCATGGTCACTCCTTCTACCGGTACAAAAGGGCACACATCGGTAGCGCCCATGCGGGGATGTGCTCCCTTGTGTTTGCGCATGTCAATAAGCTCTGCTGCCTTTTTAATGGCCTGAAATGCCGCTTCTTTCACCGCTTCCGGCGAGCCAATAAACGTAACTACCGTGCGGTTCACATCCGCACCCATTTCCACACTTAGCACCTGCGTGCCACTCACCGATTTGATGGCACCCACAATCTGCTCAATCACCTGTTTATCCCGACCTTCGGAAAAATTGGGGACACACTCCACAATCCGTTCAGACATAGCCATTCCTTTGTTTTTCTGGTTCAACAAAAATTAGGTGGAAAATTTAATGGGGAATAAGATTGAGAAAAAAGTAATAAAATATTTTTTCCATGAAGGGTTGGGTGGATATGAAGGCGAAGGGGTTCATTCGCTCACATCGATGGAGCGGATGAAGCGATCCAGTTCCCGGGCGGCAGCTTCTTCCTCTTCCGGGAATTCCCCACCTCCGTGTTTGAGCTGAAATATCAGTCGATTACCTTTTTCGTCAATGTTGCAACCCCAGTTGATGAGGTAAGGAATCACCCCGGCTTCGTTCACCAGCCGCAATGCCTCCCTGGCAGAAATGTGCTGCAATTTGTACACTCGTATCATATTTACCTCCTGGAGTTAACGTTGCAGAACCACTTTTACCGTTCGAGAACGCCCCTCTGCGCGCATCCGAAGGAAATATACACCACTCGGCAGGGCGATTCCAGCATCATTTTTTCCTTCCCAGTGAATTTTGTGCCGTCCCGCTGGCAGAGAACGATTTAGTAACTCCCGCACTCGTTGCCCCAGCACGTTGAAGATGCGCACTACCACCCGGCTTCTTCGGGAAAGGGTAAACTCCACCTGCAGTTCGGGATTAAAGGGATTGGGATAGCAATGGAGTAATTGGAATGCTTCCGGTGTCCGGATGGGTGCCGGAGAAATATCCAGGGGAGTCCCCAGATACTCCAGGGCTCGACTCATAAACTGGCGCGCCGAATCCATTTCCACAAAAAAGAGGGGGAGTCCCAGGCTAATTACACTGAATCCGGTGGTATCCTGGAGCGGAGAATATGCCACCCCGCAGGGCTTTTCGTGGAAGAGAGGATTTTGGGTAGCCGAAACGTACCGGTAAATGGTGGAAGCTGTGGGACTCGTATCCACTACCGCCACATTGGCCAGATGGTTGTGGTAAAAAGAGATGGTAATTTTGCTGGTGTCCACCGGGAGCCCGGGGAAGGTTAGAGGAGAAACCGCTGCTTCGAAATCCGGTGCGGCATTAGGATGCACCCCGATAATGCCCAGGTAATTCTGGCGAAAATCGGTGCTGAATTTTTGCAGGAACTTCATTCCGCTCAGAATTAATTTACCTCCTGCATTCAGATAAGCCTGTAAATCCGGTTCGCTCTGGTACGCTACGGAACTGTAATCCACATCGTGATGCCAGATGACGACGGAATAATCGGCCAGGGTGAAAACATCGGGCCCCTGCCCCTGCTGAATGACATCGAACTGCTGGTGGGGAATTCCCAGCAGCAGGGAATCGTAAAAGGCATCCACCTCCTGGTCTGTGGGGTTGAGCATGTTGCTGCCGTTTCCGTTCCGCGTTTCATCGATAATGAGAATCCCCTGATCCATGGGGAACGGGGTGTATTTTACCTGCATCACGGGCGAAAAAGCGGTGACCTGGTTCTCCAGTTGTGCCGCCACCGCCACCTGGTAAATGCCTCGCTCCGGCGGATGGAAGCGGTAAGTAAATCCCGACACCGTGGCGTTTTGCACGGGGATGCTATTCCCGGTGCTATCCAGCCTCTCGATGCGAACCAGATAGTTGGTTACATTAAAGAATGGCTCCCAGCGGATGTAAATGCTGTCGTTCGCCAGGTACACCTCCTGCAGTTCGGGATGGTTCAGATACTGGAAATTCCCTTTGAGTACCCGATCCCGGGGATCAATCAGGAGTTGCAGGTTGTGGGTATCGGGAATGGAGAGATGGTACATGCGAGGGAGTGAATCCACCCACACCGTATCTTCACCGCTGGCGGAGCTTGTTTGCCATTGCAAAGGCAATGGCATGGCGTGGATGGTGGAACTGGCGCTGCTGGAAAGCACGCTCCGGATGAGCACGGTGAGGGAGTCCCCGGCGGTGTTGGGGAAATAGTAATACTCCCCGGCCATGCGACCATCCCCGTAAATCCATTGATCGAAAAACCAGTCCAGGTCGCTGCCGTAATATCCTTCGCAAAACTGGCAGAACGATTCCGTATCCACATTGCCAAAGCGGTAAGGGGAGTTGTTCACATAATCGTACAGCATCTGCCAGAAGAGGGTGTCGCCCATCACAAAGCGCAGCATGTGCACCACCACGGCGGCCTTTAAATAAACCAGATTGTAGGGAATGATATTGTTGGGATTGGAGGGATCGTCCACAAAAATTTTCCCTTCACCGGAGCCGCTCATAAATTGGCGAATCATGTTCAGGTACACTGCTTCTCCGTCCCAGTATTCGTGATACGCTGCCTCGTTATACGTGGCAAACCCTTCGTTTAACCAGATGTGGCCCCAGTCCGCCAGGCTAATCAAATTGCCAAAGTACTCGTGGGCACTTTCGTGAACCAGAATATCGGAGAAGAACGAAGACTGCCCCATGGTAAGCAGAGTTTGATGTTCCATGCCGCCACCGAAGGTAGCTTCACACAGTCCGTATTTATCCTGAACAAAAGGGAAGGCTCCGTAGAGCGATTCGTAAGCCTGCAAAATTCGGGGTACTTTTGTTTGTAGGGTGTTTAAGATGGCAGCCGCATGGGGCGGAAAAAGAAAATATTGCAGGAAGATGTTTCCACTGATAGCAGAGGAATACTGCCCGGTGCTTACCGTAAAGGGGTAGATGTTTATGGAAATATTGTACGGGACAATGGGATAATGATGCACCCAGAGGAATTGTTGTTTGTTTCCGGGAAGCGTTTGGGTGGATTCCAGCACGCCGTTGCACGCTACCTGATATCCACCGGGAACGGTAATGCGTAACTGCACCGAGTCTGCTTTGTCCGAAGGATGATCCTTGCAGGGAATAAAAGTGCTGGCAAAATAGGGCCAGTTGTAGCTATACACCAATTGCTGACCGTTGTAGCCGCTAAAAATTAATCCGTAACCGGGAGTGCCCGCTTGCTGGGGATAACCGGAATAAAAAATACCCAGGGTAAACGTATCTCCCTGGTTCAGCGCCTGGGGTAAGGTGGCATCCAGTACATCGTTCTGGTGGGTAAAGGGAAGGGTGGTATTTAAGTAGCGCACAGAATCCACCGACATGTTCTGGTAGAGGTTCAGCACAATGTGCTGGGTGCCATCGTGCAAAATAGTGCCGCTAACCCACACTTCTCCCTGAACAAATTTCTGGGTCATGTTTATATTCAAGGAAATATTGTAAAAGGTTACATCGTAGTAATGCTGTTCGGGCAGCAGAGAAGAGTGACCGGTAACTGCCAGCAGTGGTGTTTCCAGTAATAGCAGCCCGAGTAACAGGAATCCCGATAAAATGGAGCGCAATTTCATGTTTCTTCCCGGTGTTTTGTTTACGTTTGATGTTCTGATAAATTATTCAAATACAATGGTGCACACGGCAATGAATTATCCGGATGTCATTTTCTTCTACCAGAAAAATTGGGTAGCCATCCTAATGGTTCATTAAAAGCTTCTTCATTGAGGTACTTTGTTCTGCTGTTGCCGCCCTGCTTACACAGAAGATTCTTCGCCATGCTTACGCAGGAGATTCTTCGTCTTGCTTAAGCAAGAGATTTTTCGCCCTGCTGGCGCAGGGCTCAGAATGACAGGGTGCAGGAATTGTTAGTTAAACAAATCAAAAGAAACATTCCACCTTTTTGTTAATAGAACTGGTAAATGGCTGTAAAATAAGTCGGTTCTTTTCAGGGTTATAAATCTAAATTTACTTCTTTTAAAGCTCGCTACGATCGTTGCGTTCGTTGCGGTTTTTCCAGGTAACAATCTAAACTTGCTTCATTTAAAGCAGCAACTGTGAGATTCACTGAACTCCATGGTGATTTTTCCTCAGAATACATTGAATTTTCAGTTTCTTTTAATGCGGCATAACTTCTGTATCATCTTTCAATACATCAGGAATATAAAATATCTTGCGCTTATTTCAAAATTTTTCCGGGAAACTAGATGGTGAGATAGTTGCAATTAGAAATCCTCAAAAAAAAAGCGGGTGTTCCGAACAAAACGAAACACCCGCCTCTCTAAATTGGATTGGTTTATTTGTAGCCAAAGAGCATACTGTAGATAATCAGAATAATCAATGTGATTCCGGTGAAGAGGAAAGTAAATCCGACAATGCGCACAATACGCATCCATCTGGGAGATATTTTGGAGAAGATAACCCGTTTCTTCAATTCGCCGGTTTCTTTTAGTTTGCGATATTCTTCGGGACGATCTTCTTTGTATTCTTCCAGTGGCAGTTGTCCGGTAAAGATGACCGGATCCAGTGGGAAGGATTCCGGGCGCAGATGGGTGTTGAAGAAGTGAATGGTAAAGATAAAGCCCACGGCCAGCAAGGCTTCGTCGCTGTGGATGATCATTGCCACATTAATCATCCAGCCGGGCAGGAATTTGGTGAAAAATTCCGGGAACCAGAGCATCAGTCCCGAAAGTCCAATCACCGCCACACCCCAGAACACGGCGAAGTAATCGAATTTTTCCCAGTAAGTCCAGCGTCCGTATTCCGGTCGTGGGCCCAGTCCCAGAAACCACTTTATGGTTCCCACAAAATCTTTCCAGTCCTTTTTGTTGAACATCATGGAATCCGGCCCGAAAATGAACTGGAACCAACTCACTTTTTGTTTACGTTTCATCTTTACCAGAGAGTAGAGATGAGTAAAGAAATAGCCAAAAGTAATAACAGCCGCAATGCGATGAATCACCCGGGCAACTTTGACACCGCCCACCAGGCTGGCCAGGAAATGTGCCCAGGGCATATTGGCAAACTTCAGCATCATCCCGGTTAACGCCAGTGCCATAAAGCTAATAATGACAAATAAATGGGTAATTCGCTGCCCCAGAGTGAAACGCTGGATGCAGTAGCGGTTTTCGATATTTTTAGCACGTTTTTTCCGTTCCCGTAGATGTTTTAGCGACCGTGGTAACCACAATAGTGTATGCAGTCCGAAAAAGGTAAACACACTCACCAGCAATGTCGTCATGAACAGGAAGGTGTAATAAAGAATGGGATATTTGGTCTTATCGTGATGGGTCGCATGGGTTAAATAACCGGTAAATCGGGCATTGGCATCTTCGTGGCATTGTCGGCAGGTTTCCACTACATGATTGATACCCACCCGGGAGTTGGGATCGTTTACCGGAAGGATGTCGTGGGAACCGTGGCAGTCCGAACATTTGGCTGCTTCCAGGTAGCCCAACGAATAGGCCTTCCCATGAATGGTTTCCATGTACGATTCGGCCAGGTCTTCGTGACAGGAGCCACACTGCTGGGTTACCTCCCGCATGAACTGATCCTGATGAATATTCTGAATTTTGTGGGCGGAATGGCAATCCTCGCAGGTAGGTAGCTTTTTATCGGTGTGGGTGATCTGTGGACTGTGCACACTTTTAATAAACTGATCAAAAATACCTTTGTGGCAGGTGGCACAGGTGGTAGGGACATTTTTGTAGTAAACCGTGGATTTTTCGTTTTTCGCATTTAAAATAAGATGGGTATTGTGACAATCTGTACACACCGCACTGGGTAATAATCCCTTCTCTACCAGCCCCTTTCCGTGAACACTGGTGGAGTAATCCACCAGTACATTACCCATGCGTGCCAATGCCGTATCCTTCTGAGCCAGCTTCCCGTGGCAATCTCCACACAACTGGGGAATGTTCGCCCGGTAGGTCTTGTCCCGTTCATCCAGATGGGAGAGAATTTTGTGTTTTCCGTGGCAATCGGTGCAATAAGGGGCGTCGGGATTTTTCTCCATGTAAGCCTGTCCATGATCGCTCTCGAAATATTGTTCCGAGATTTCCGCATGGCACTTGGAGCAATCCACTTTGCCTGCCGTTTCGCAGGGACGATGACGGGTGGGATCCACATCGGAATGGCACTTCACGCAGGGAATATTTTTATGAACCGACTCCTGCAAATCGGTGGTGTGCACCGTTAGGGAAATTTTTTTGCCATCCACTTCCTTGTACAGATTCTCTTTAGCATGGCAGGTTAAACATTCCTTGTCGGAAGTGCGGGGTACCAGACTGACTTTTTTAAGAATATGAGGCTGATGGCAATCTGTACAGGCGGGAATTGATCCCGGCTCTTTTTCCCACAATTCCCCTTTAATCACTTTTTGGTGAACCATTTCGATATTAGCGTGGCATTTGCTACAGGTTTTTGCCACGTTCCGGGCCGAAATGGTGGAAAGCGGATTGGTGTGAGGCAATATCATGTGATTGCCGTGACAGTCGTTGCAGGTAGCCGTAACGATAAGTCCCCGCTTGAATAGCCCCTCGCCATGAATACTCTGAGAATAATTATGTAGAATTTCTTTTTGAGGGATGTTATAAACGCGTGCCACTGGAGCTCCCTCGCGGTGGCATTTACCGCACAATACCGGAATGTTCAATTTGTAGGTGCGGGATTTGGGATTGGTGGAGGGTAAAATATAGTGGATACCGTGGCAGTCCTGACAATTGGGTGCGTAAGGTCGACCTCGTTTTAGCGCAATTCCATGGATGCCTTTTTCGAATTCCTCCTGCTCGTCGGAATGGCAATTTCCGCACTCTACTTTTTCCAGCTCTTCTGGATGGGGAAATTCTTCCACATCGGCATCGGAATGGCAATCGATACATTCCAGGTCTTTGTGTACCGACTTTGCAAACCGATCGAAATTAATGTACAGGGAAATGGTACGCCCGTTCCGTTCGGTAGTGAGTTCGGGATCGGAATGACACATGGCGCAGTCTTCGTTGGTTGCTGCACCCGAAGTGCCAACCAAACCACCGAACATCCATAATATCAACCAAAAATTCAGTAAGGTTGCCCATTTTCGCATGGCTTATCTCCAATTGTTACCTTAAATCATGATTAATTAGACTTTAAAGTATAAATAAAATATTTTTTTCACTTTTTAAATGAATATATTATTCTAAAGGAATATAATCAATACCTTTTTCAGATTAGAAATTTTTTTCATAAAGTACTATTCCTGGTATCTCTGGTAAAATTAACTGGTGTAATGGGAATGGCATTGAGAAACCATCAGCAAGGAGAAAGCCAGATTTTCTGATTTCCTGCCTCTGAGTAGCTTTCAAGGTTGGTCGGGTAGAACGTTGTTTCCTTTTTTTCTGATTTATTTTACCTGTAAGCACCAATTATATTTGAGCGGAATTGAATAAGAGGATTCATGAGTTTTTATCTGATTTTGATCATTGCACTGGGAATGGCCATGGATGCGTTTGCTGTGGCAATTTCCACAGGAATGAATCTGAAGGTAATTACGCCACGGCAATATTTCCGGTTGAGTTTCCATTTCGGATTGTTCCAGGCGTTTATGCCGGTGTTGGGGTGGTTTCTGGGAAAGAATCTGATTTCCCTCATTGCCCGGTGGGATCACTGGATTGCTTTCTTTTTGCTGGGATATGTGGGTGGTAAGATGATACTGGAATCTTTCCACACCGGGGAAGACAAGAAGAAGGTAGTTGATCCCACGCGTGGAGTGCGGCTGGTTATTCTATCCGTAGCCACCAGTGTGGATGCTTTTGCTATTGGATTTACCCTGGCAGCGCTGGGTGTGGAGATTATCTGGCCAGCGTTTATCATTGGACTGGTAACTTTTCTCCTTACCGGCTTCGGGATGATGACCGGACGGTATTTTCGGAACCGTTTGGGGAGCTGGGCGGAAAAATTGGGAGGAATTTTGTTGATTCTTATCGGGATTAAAATTCTAATTGATCATTTGAAATAAAATTGGTGTGGCTAATTAATTAATGGCGCTGAAATAGCCTGCGCCAGATTTTTGAGAAAGCAATGAAGAATAGTCTCTTTTGGATATTCAGGGATAAATAATAATTGAATTTGGTACTTGTTCCTTTGAAAAGAAATGGAACCAGTTCAATAAAAAAGAGAGGTCATATTTACAACCTCTCTTTTCAACTTCAGGGGAAAATTGTATTATGTTTATTCAGCTGGGGAGTAGTAGCATCGCTTGGGGGAAATAACCTTCCCTTCCTTTTTCAATTTGGAAATAATTTTGGATACTTCTTTGCTTTCCAGCCCGGTAGATTTGGCCACATCGCCCGGGCGTACCGGCTTGCCCGCTGCTTTCATGGCATTCAGTACAATGGTGATTTTATCTTCCATTCTTACCTCCTTATTTTTGGTTTCCATAACGCTTTTTATTGAAAATTGAATAAGTATCCGTTTTAACCGTAGTGCTACTTTCCTTATCAAAAATAATATAATTCATATAAGTTCTTCGCCAAAATACTTTTCTAATTTCCGGGATGTAAGAATTCCCTGTCAGGGGCTTTGTTCTCGTTTCCGGGAGGAGAGGGCCTCCTTTTGCGCTACAAATTTTTCCTCACCCATTCCTGTAAATCGGGAATAAACTTTCGGTTAGCCCCCGGGAAGGCAAACTGTTCTAGCTCTTCCACGGAAATCCATTTGAAATCCACCGGACCGTTTAAATGGACCTCTCCGGCAAGGTAGTGACAAATGTACACTTTCATGCGAATTTTGAAATGGGAATAGGTGTGACTTACCTCTGCCAGGTAGTGAATGGGTTCCACCAGAAGATTTACTTCTTCCTGTAATTCCCGCACGCAAGCCGCCCGGGGAGTTTCGTTTGGCTGGATTTTTCCTCCCGGGAACTCCCACAAACCTCCCAACAATCCCTGGGATTTCCGGCGGGTGATTAGTAATTGCCCATTTTTAATGACCACGCCCACGGCAATCCTGTAAAGCGGTAATTTTTTACGGGGTGAGGGAGAAGGAATCTCCTGTACCCGTTTTTCTGCATAAGCGGTGCAATAGGATGCTACGGGACAATCCTTGCAAAGTGGGTTCCGGGGGAAGCATACGGTTGCTCCCAGTTCCATCATAGCCTGATTGTGAATTCCGGGATTTTCGCGATTCAATAAAAGTTCCGCTTGCTGGCGGAGTTGTTTTTGAGTGGTAGTGCGATTTAAAGGAGAAGTGATTCCGAACAAACGCGCCAGCACCCGTTTCACATTACCGTCCAGAACGGCTAAAGGTTGGTTGGTCGCGATGCTCAGCACTGCCGAAGCGATGTATTCTCCTACTCCCGGTAGCTCCCGAAAGCTGGCGTATTGGGTGGGAATTTCTCCTCCGTATGTTTCCATGATGCGGCGAGCGGCACGGTGAAGATGACGCGCCCGGGCGTAATAGCCCAATCCCTCCCACACTTTTAACACCTCATCTTCGGAAGCGGCTGCCAGTTGTGAAATGTCGGGGAATCGCTTCAGAAAGCGATGATAATACGGCTCCACCGTTTGTACCTGAGTTTGTTGCAGCATTACCTCGGATACCCAGATGGAGTACATATCCTGAGTGTTGCGCCAGGGGAGCCGGCGATGAATGTGGTGATACCAGTGCAGAAGCTGTTCCTGAAAACGTTGAATCTCTTTTTTGTCCATCTGGGGGCAAATCTGTTCTGATGAATGTTCTTTAACCGTTCGAATTAGCCAATCGGACCATTACTTCATCTGAATCGGATTCAAAAATTTTACGAAGGAAGATAAAAGGGGAAATGCGGGGATTGCAACGAAAGAATGGAGAAAAAGCTGTGGGGAGATTTAATCCGTTGCTGGAGGATGGGAGAAAATATAAAATGAACTTTTAGTATTGGAATGTGAGAAATATTGTTGGTTAAAATCCGGAATGCGGTAACTTGCTGGTTTTTGCAAAGGTTAGTGAGGAAACATTACAGATTAATTTATTAGATAAGGCGAGTGTTTAAAATAAAAAGGGGAGCAAGGTTCAGGGGGGCCTTGCTCCCGGGTATGCGTTAGGTGAGGGGTGCGAAATGGCCACCTAACATAGTTTTATGAAACCTCCCTATTTTCACTGATTCAGATGATTACCCAGACATCATCAGTGGTAAATTCCCTTTTAGCGTAATAATCGAGTCCCGTCAGGTTAAAACCATTAGTAGCTTTATAAACGTAAAATTCCATTTTGAAATCCCTGGGTAACCGAATTTCCAGAGTGTGACCCGGGTGTAGAATATCGTGTAAATCGCCCATGGTGTTTTTTGCTAACCAGAGGACCTGTCCCGAGCGATTCACGATGCGCACGCGATAAAACCCGTCCATCTTTTTGTGCTTGCTACCCACCCAGGCAATTTTCCGCAGGGGCTTTAGTAGCATTTCCAGCATTTCCATAAACCTCCGCTTCGAGTTGTTAATAATACAAAATGTATGCCAGAAATTGTGCAATTTTATAAATGTAGAATATTCAATAAGTTACAAAAAAGAAAATGGGATTCTTTTGTAAAAAATGTATCATTAATGAAACATTATAATGCAACACGTAGGAAAAATTCCCATTTTTTGCTTGAAAAAACCATTTTTTGATAGAGGGTTTTAGACAATATCACAATTATTAGGAGAGAAACCAATGGAGATTTAAAAAATGTAAAATGAAAAATGTCCAGAAGATGCCGTGCATAAATGAAAAATGGGGTTTAGTTAGGATTTTACCGTCAGGATTTTAGAATATGATGAACTGGCTTGATTTATTAAAGAATTGTGAATTTTGATGTAGAACTATTTTTATTTCTGTAAACTTATTTTATAATTTTTATTCTATTCAGTGCTTTGGGAATAAATAAGGAAAAGTTATTCTGAAACCGCATCCAGAAAGATGGAATGTAGTTGGTTACAAATTTAACTGTGGGTAAGGTGGTGGAAAAGCAGCAACGGGTGTTGCGTTTTAGCAACGGCTTTCTCAGAAGAAACAAAAGGCGCCAAAATGGCGCCCTCGAGTGTGTGCTTGAGGTGAATAAAAGTTAACCTTTGAATTGTTCAATTTTCGAGGAAAGCCAATCCACCCAGGCATCAATTCCCTCCCCGGTTCGACACGAAGTCTCGAAAACCGTTAAATTGGGATTGATGGAAAAAGCATTTTTCCGGATGGCATCCATATCGAATTCCACATAGGGAAGTAAATCGATTTTATTCACCACCATTACATCGGATACCCGGAACATCTTGGGATATTTCAGCGGTTTGTCGTCCCCCTCCGTAGTGCTAACCACCACAATCTTCATGTGCTCACCCAGATCGTAATTGGACGGGCAGACCAGATTGCCCACATTTTCGATGACCAGCAAATCCAGACTTTCCACATCAATGTTTTGCAGGGCGTTCTGAATAAGATTGGCTTCCAGGTGGCAGCCTCCTTTGGTGACAATCTGCACCACGGGTACGTTGTAGCGGGAAATTCGCTGAGCATCCAGGTCGGTTTGTACATCTCCTTCAATCACGGCCAATCGGTATTTGTCGTGCAACTTCTCCAGGGTCTTTTCCAGAAGGCTGGTTTTGCCCGAACCCGGCGAACTCAGCAGGTTAAACACAAACACCCCCGCCTTCCGAAAATACTCCCGATTCTCCGCTGCAATATCATCATTCTTCTTTAAAATCTGACGTTCAACGGTGATTACCTGTCCCATTATCTTCTACCTCCAATTCGCTTACTTTAAGTTCCTGACCACCTAAGATTTTAATCTGTCTGGAACCGCATTCCGGACATACAAACGAAAATTTTTGAATGGGAAACTCCTTCTCACAATCGGGACACTGTCCGGTAAGTGGAACGTTTTTAATGTGAATTTTAGCGCCTCGGTAAGGTGTGGTTTCAATAATGGCGTTAAAACAAAATTCCAGCGATTCCGGTACAACCGCTGTTAATTCCCCCACTTCCACGGTTACCGAAACCAATTTACGATGGTTATCCTCTCCCAGCGTCTCCCGAATAATTTCTACAATGCTTTCGGCAATGGACATCTCGTGCATGGTTGCTCGCAGTTTTTGGGAATATAGGAAGAATGGATTTTATTTTCAAGGCAAAAGCAGAAACAGGGTGGGGAGCGCAGTTTATTTCATCTGTTGCACAAATCTCTGGACCACTTTACCCAATTTCATGATTTTTCTACCGGTAATGAGCAGGGAGGTGTGGGGTTCGACATAATGCCGGATTAAATCGTTTAGTACCCCGACATTCTTGCAATGGTGGATGGTTTTAGAATGATGGTTGATTTTTTTGATTCCTTCTCCCGTCAGGCGGGCATACTCACCCACGGTGATGACCACATCGATCGGGAGGGCGGAGATGAAATATCCCAGATTGCGGTGAATGGCTTCTGTTTTTTCTCCCGCATCTTCCAGATCGCCTAAAATAAGCACCAATTTCCGGGAATATTTTTTAAATTGTACCAGGGATTCGATGGCTTTCCCTACGGAGTTCACGGTGGCGGTGTAAGAATAATCCAGCAAATAGACGTCTTTGAGGTTAATCAGCCCTCCGCGGCCGGGTAACAACTGAAATCGGGTTTCCAGCGCCTGGCGAATCTCCTGAAAATCAAAATCCAGCACCCGCGCTACGGCGATTGCTGCCAGAGCATTCAGCACCGAGGTAATGCTGAACACTGGCAGGCGGAAATCATAATACCCGTTTACCCGGAAGGCAATACCCTCCGGACCTAAAAACTGAATATCGGAAGCGTTAAAGTGGGCATTCTGATTCAGTCCGAACTTGATGATGCGCGGCGTGGGAGAGAAAGACTCCATGTCACTTACCAGATCATCATCCACGTTGAGAATGGCAAAACCATCTTTGGGCAGGTTACGGATGAGTTCTACCTTGGCATCGGCCAGCAAATATTTATCTCCCAGATTTGCCAGATGTCCTTCTCCAATGTTGGTAATAACCCCAATGTTGGGTTGTGCTACTTCCACCGCCAGTTTAAACTGCTCGGGATTGATAATCCCCAGTTCCAGAACGGCATAGCGATAGGAATCGTTCAGCTTCAGTAGCGTGGCAGAAACGGTGGAAGCGCTGTGGCAATCCAGGGGAGTTTCCAGAACATTCCCCCGGCGAGAGAGAATGGTGGTAATCATCCGTTTGGTTGTGGTCTTACCCTCGGTACCGGCAATTCCAATCACGGGAATCTGTACCGCCTGTCGCTTTTCTTTGATCTTCCGTAAATTCAGAAGAACATAATCCACGAATTCCGGTGAGGGATTCAGGGAAATTTCTTCCGAATAAACGTCTTCAGTAACCTGGTTCTTCTCTTTCATAGCAATCCGGTTTTAAATGGGGGTGAATATACCATATTCCATTGGGGTTATCAAGAAATTCTCAGGATTTATGCAAGAACCAGAATACATTTTAAAATACGTTCCCGGTTATCGTCCCAATGTGGGTTATGTCAAAATTCTATTGATTAAGTTACAAATAGGGGAATGAGTTCCCGACCGAGTTATCCCAGGCGATGCCGCGCCAGACACTGGGCCAAACGGCGATCGATTTTAGCCGTGGAAATCCGAAATTCCTCTGGCCAGTAGAGAAAATGATCGGGAATTTTAAAGCGGGGGAGGTGTTTGCTCAGGAATTTACGCAATTCTGCTTCCGGAGGTAAACCCTGGTGATCGGTATCCAGAAAAGCGACCGGTCGTTCCCCAAATTCTGTGTCTTCCACCGGTACGACCAGCGCCTGCCGAATACCCGGATATTGTTCCAGAACCCGTTCAATCTCCTCCGGCTGGATGTTTTCTCCACCGGAAATAAACATGTTATCCAGACGTCCTTTCACCACAAGGTAGCCGTCGTCCGTCCAGGCTCCCACATCCCGACTGTGGTACCAGCCGTCTTTTTCTCTGGCTGGGTGGAAAGTGCCTTTTAAGAAAAATCCCCGGCACAGAGTTCGTCCCCGCAGCAAAATCTCCCCGTTTTCGTCGATGCGTAATTCCCGGTACGGAAGCAGCTTACCGGAAGTGCGCAGATGTTCCCGGGTATCATTCGGCGGGGTGGTGGTGACCTGGGAGGCCATCTCAGTATTTCCGTAGGTGGTGAGGAGGGGGAGCTGTGCAGAGAGTGCCTGTTCGATGAGGGGAAAAGGAACGGAGCTTCCGCCCACCAGAACAGCTTTCAAACGGGCGAGCGTTCCGGGGGAGTGGTCAAAATTTTCCAGCAAACGCCGTAACTGAGTGGTGACCAGGGAAAGGTGAGTAATGGTCAAATCCTCCAGCGCAGTGGCAATATCCATTCCGGGTTCGGGAAGAGCGATGGCGCTGCCAGCCAGGATATTCCGAAATATGATTGCCAGGCCACCCACATGGTACAACGGAAGGCTGAGCAGCCAGTAATCACCCGGTTGCAGGGGAATGTTTCGGTTTGAACCCAGCGCATTGTAGTAGTGATTGGCCAGACGGTGAACCACCGCTTTGGCATCGCCGCTGCTCCCGGAGGTGAAAATGATTGTGGCATCGTTTCGACTGCGTAACCAGCGATCCCGCAGGGTTTTTTCCGGGTTCTGGTGAGATAAATTGACGAGTTTTTCCAGGGAGTGTCGCCGCAGTTTGCGCTGTCGGGTAAATCCGGCAAAACGCCGGGAGACAATTAACCGCTGGATGTTGAGGAATTCCAGCTCCTGCAAAACGGTTTTAGCAGGCCAGCGGGTGCTTACCGGTACAGCCACGGCGCCATGGTACCAGAGTGCAATAAGCAGGATCACACTTTCCAGGCGGTTCTCGGAAAGAATAGCCACTGGTTCCACGGGTTGGATGCCGATTTTTTCCAGTTGGGAGAGCACCCCGGATACCAGGGCAGCTAATTCCCGGTAAGAAATTACCCGTCCCGGTTGCACCAGTGCCGGGGAGTCCGGTACCCGTTTCGCTGTTTTCTCCAGAAAATGCATCCGCTACCTGCGCTCGATTTAAAATATTTTTCAAAGATAATTTAGGAGAAATTTAAGCAATACCAAAGAGAAAATAAGAGAGTTTAACCACAGTCAGATACTGATCCTGGGGAAGGACACAGAAGGCACTGATTTAATTAAGAAT
>JALXCH010000666.1 GCA_026991005.1 Calditrichia bacterium
CCTTAAAGTGTAAAATTAATTTTGATTTCCCGGGATTTACGTATTATGTTACCGCAAAGGAAGATAGAAAGATGGGACGTAAACGGTTAATTGTAACAGGAGATCGGGTTCTAATTAAACCGGATCTGAGTGAGGAGCGAACCAAGGTCGGTTTGTATCTTCCGCAAACGGTTAAATCCCGGGAAGAGGTGATTGGCGGAGTTGTAGTGCAAACCGGTCCGGGAATTCCCCTGGCCGATCCTTCGGATGTTTCCGATGAACCCTGGAAGCATCGGAGAACAGAAGTAAAATATTTACCGGTGCAGGCGCGTCCCGGGGATTACGCCCTCTTCCTCCAGAAAGCCGGGGTGGAAATTCAATACGAAGGCGAGAAATACATGATTGTGCCCCAGAGCGCTTTACTTATCCTGATTCGCGAAGAAGAGGAAGATGCGTCCCTAAACGAACCGGAAGATACCGGAGATGATTTACCTTATTTCTAACTCCTTTGGTTTAGAGCAAAACTGAAAAATAACTCAGAAATAGTGCAAGATTTTTTGATTATTATGAGGAACACATCTTAAAGAAGAACATAAATTTTTCCAGCTCCAATGGTAATCATTCCGGGGATTACCGGTAATTTCGAAGATGGTTCCAAAATGGCAGAGATTGAAAAAGAGTTAAAGAAATATTCTAACCAAATGTAAGTTGCTTTATAGCTTCAACACGCTGAGGAAGACAAAGAAGAAATTGATATTGATGATAAGCGAAGGGATGCCATTGACCGGTTTGAGCATTTTTACGAGAAAGTAAATTAAAAGCTCATAACAATTTGCCTCACCGGATTACCATTTCCTTTCGCTTCATAGCGGCCGGATAGCTAAACCGATCGTTACATCTCCCCAATGAAACAACTTACCGCGAATACTAACAAACAATAGCGACCTACCAGTTTAGTCAGAAAAAATGGCTTCCGGAGGAAGGGAGAAGCCAATTAGGCCTTACTTCGCATGTCTGAAAAAAGAATCCGGGTTGGTAAGCGCTTTTTTTTAGTAAAGAGGTCTATCCCGCTTCCTGCTTCTCATTTTCCCCTTCCGGATGGGAATGAGGGGAAATGTAATCCGGTGGGAGGCGTTTTTCGTTTTCCCGGGTGACGAAAATTCCGGGAGCGCCGGGGAGAGGACATTTCGTTTCGCAAATGCCGCACCCGATACACAATTCCCGTACGACATAAGGGAGTTTAACCGTGCGCCGGTTGCCATCCGGTAAAATCATTTCTTTCAGTTCGAAGCGAATGGCTTTATCGGGGACGGGGCAGTGTTCCTCGCACACAATACAATCTTCATGCCGGGCATAGGGGATGCACAGGTTTTTGTCGAAATAAGCAATTCCCATGGGGGTGTGTTTTTTTTCTTCCAGCGGGAGGGGGAGAATGGCGTTGGTGGGACACACCGCACCGCACAGGTTGCATTCATATTCGCAGTAGCCCTGCCGCATGATGGCTACGGGCGTCCACAGATTCTCCAGCCCGAACTGAAATTCTGCTGGCTGCAGGCAGCCTCCGTTGGATTCGCAGATGCGCACGCATTCCAGGCAACGGATGCAGCGGTCTAAAAATTCATCTTCCTGAACGGCACCGGGAGGCCGGATGAGCCGATCCGTTTCGGTTTTGGTGGGGGAAGAGAGCCCGATGCGGAAAAGTCCCAGGGTAACGAGTCCTCCTCCCAGGGAGCGCAGAAAGTGCCGCCGGGAGAAATCCGGAGCCAGCGGCGGCCATTGCCAGCGGAAACGATACCGGATGGATGGTGATTTGGGTGGACAGGTGCTGGCACAGGAGAAAGACTGAATGCACTCGGTAACCCGGGTGCGATGGATGTCCTCCCGAGGAATAGCGTTCATTTTACATTGATTGACACACTGGTAGCACACCGGGCAACTGGAAGAAACCGAGCGGCCGAAAATGCGGGTTAGGGAGAGCAGACCCAATAGCGCGCCCGCCGGGCAGAGGTAACGGCACCAGAAGCGCCGGGTGACTTTCTCCATGGCAAAAATAAAGAGAAGAAGCAGGAAGATGGAGAGAACGGCGGTGTGCCGGGATTGCATTTCGGGCATAATCTGTTCTTTGAAAATATCGTAAGCGTAGTCTGCCCAGCTGCCCACGGCCGGAACCCCCGAGAGCCAGTCCAGAGAACGTTCCCCCAGCAGGGTAAACAGTGGGTAAAAGATGATGGTAGTGAAGCGGGTAAACAGCGCCAGCGGATCCAGGTATCCCCAGAGGTTCAGAGAAAAAATAGCCATAACAACCAGAGCCAGCAGGATTCCGAATTTTACCGGTCGCAGTTTCTCCCATTTCTGGTTCTGGCTGTTGTCCGGTGCGTGGATGAAGCGACTGAAAATATCCAGTGCTGTACCCAGCGGGCACATCCAGCCGCAAAAAAAGCGACCCAGAAACAGGGTTAAAATCAGGATGATGAGTGCGGGCCAGAGAAAAGCAGGGAGGGTGAGGTTGTCGATGAAGTAAAATAGAGGCGCCAGGGGAGAAAAACGCAAAAACAAGTCCGAGGGCACGGGAACCTGGTAGGGATAGCGTGCCCGGAGGAAGAGCCAGAAAAAGAACAACAGAAAAAGAATTTGTATCGTGCGCCGGAGTCGAACCATGTTAATCCAGCGAAATGCGTTTCAGGTTAAGGGTGCGGAAATCGTAGCGATTCAGGCCGCGGCGGTATGCTTCCTGCACGTGCGGCACGTCGTTGAACTGAAGCTGAAAGAGTTCCAGTGCCAGCCGGTCGGCGGTTACGGTGCAGGGACTCATAATGAGCGTCTTGCGCAGCGCCACGTCTCCCAGATTCCCGCCTCGCGGGCCGTTCCGCAGCAAAATGCGGTAGGCATCCACAATGGTTAATGTGGGCAGAA
>JALXCH010000667.1 GCA_026991005.1 Calditrichia bacterium
ACATCGGCAACACCGCCCGCAAATATGCCGAAACCTACTTCCAGACCTACTCCTTCGATGCCATCACCGTATCCCCCTACATGGGAAGCGATTCCGTCATCCCGTTTCTGGAATTTCAGGAGAAAGGGGTTTTCATCCTGTGCCTCACCAGCAATCCCGGTTCTCGGGACTTCCAGTACCTGAGCACCGACTCCGAGCCGCTGTACATGGCCGTTGCCCGACAGGTAAACCAGTGGCACCTGGACTATGGAAATTGCGGGCTGGTGGTGGGGGCAACTCATCCCGAGGACATGAGCAGCCTGCGGGAAATTTCCCCCAGGCTCCCCTTCCTGATTCCGGGCATTGGAGCCCAGGGTGGCAACCTGTACACGGCAGTTCAGTTCGGTACCGATAAAAAGGGACAGAACGCACTGATTGCTTCCAGCCGCAGCATCATTTACGCTTCCCAAACATCCAATTTTGCCGAAGCTGCTGCCCAGGCAGCTCAGCAACTAAGAGAGGATATTAACCGTATCCGCCGCTTTAAAAGTGGCTATTTATTGAAATAAATCGGTGGCTTCACGCGCACCGAATTTTGTGTTTTAATGGAGAATATTTCCATGGACAAAAAAGAAGCCTTACGAATTTTCGAGATCACCGGCGCTTTACAGGACGGACACTACCTGCTCTCCTCCGGCTTGCACAGCGGCCAATATTTCCAGTGTGCCCTGGCGCTGCAGTATCCGGAATATCGCGAAGCGTTTTGCCGGGAAATTGCCGAATTTTTTCAGGAGTTGGAAGACCGCATCGACACGGTGATTGCTCCGGCTATTGGAGGCATTATGGTGGCGCAGGAAGTGGGACGGCTGCTGGGGGTTCGCTCCATTTTTGCCGAGCGGGAAAATGGTAAAATGACCCTGCGCCGGGGATTTGTCATTCAACCGCGGGAGAATGTGCTCGTTTGTGAGGACGTCATCACCACCGGCGGCTCGGTGCAGGAAGTCATCGACCTGGTGGAAGCAGCGGGAGCTTATCCCATTGGCGTGGGTGCTATCATCGACCGCTCCGGAGGCAAAGTGCAATTCGACATTCCCTTTTACTCCACCGTGCAGCTTAAAGCCGTCACCTACAAACCGGAGCGCTGCCCGTTGTGCCAGCAAAACATCCCTCTGATGAAACCGGGAAGCCGGTAATCAGGGGACTTATTCAAACAAAAATTTACAGAAAAAAAGGAAGTACTTCAGGATGATAACAATTTGTTCGCTCTCCAGCGGGAGCAAAGGCAATTCCCTTTATCTCCAGACCGAGCACACCCGCGTGCTGATTGATATTGGCCTCAGCGCCCTTCAGATTCGGCGACGTCTGGAAACCATCGGGGTGGAGCCGGAAAGTATCGATGCCATCGTCATCACCCATGCCCACGCCGATCATATTCGCGGGGCTGGCGTCTTCGCCCGCAAGCACCACACCCCTATTTACGCCCATCCCGAAACACTGGACGCCATGACCCGCCTGTTTCGGGGGGAGGAATCCCTGATTCCCTGGAACGGAAATTTCCGGGTGGGAGATATTCACTTCTTCCCCTTTCCCGTCTCCCACGACGCTTATCCCACCGTAGGTTATCGGATCGAAGTGGGCACCCGCACCATTACCGTGTGTACCGACCTGGGTTTTGTGACCCCCGAAGTCAAAGAAAACGTGCGGCGTGCGGAAATGCTGATTCTGGAGAGCAATCACGATCCCGAGATGCTGATGAACGGCCCCTACCCCTGGGATTTAAAGGAACGCATTGCCAGCCGGGTGGGGCATCTTTCCAATCACGATACCGGTGAATTGCTGCGCGAAATTTTAAACGGTCGCCTGCAACGCATTTTGCTGGCACACCTCAGCGAAGAGAACAACACACCCGAATTAGCCCGAAATACGGTGCTGGAGTACCTTACACCCCGGGCGGAGGAAATGATTTCCGTACTGGAACAAAAGAAAATTTCACCCATATTTGAATTATAACCGAGGGAACAAGAAAGTTCGCAAATGCCTATGGTACTGCAATTTGCCCTGCTAATCGTTGGTCTAACTTTATTGTGGAGTGGTGCGGAATTATTAATTCGCTATTCTGCCCGGCTGGCACGCAGCGTTGGGGTAAGTTCAGTCATCATTGGCCTTACGGTGGTCTCCATGGGAACGTCTCTTCCGGAATTTGTGGTGAGCCTGATGGCCGCCCTGCAAAACACCATGGGCATCTCCATCGGCAACATTGTGGGGTCTAATGTGGCGAACATTGCGCTCATTCTGGGAGTGGGCGCCACCATGACCACCCTTCAGGTAAAGCGCTCCTGGGTACGTAAAGAAGTTCCCGCCATGATTGTTTTCACCCTGATTTTCACCTTTTTTGCGCGCACGGCCTTTCGCATCTCCCGCTGGGAAGGCATGATTCTAACCCTGCTTCTGTTTGGTTTTCTGGGATATTTGTACCGGAATTATCGCGCCGAGCTAAAAGATTTCCAGGAATTGCAGGAACTGGGAGAAGTGGAAAAACTGCCCCTGAAAACCAAGCTCTGGTTTTTGCTGCTCTCCTTTGTGGGCATTATTGTGCTGGTCGTCGGTTCTCGCCTTACCGTGAACGCCGGGGTAAACATAGCCCACACCCTGGGGGTAAGCGATGCCGTCATCGGGCTTACCCTCATCGCCGTGGGCACTTCGTTACCGGAACTGGCAACCACCATTGTGGGCATCATTCGTCGCGAAACCGACATTGTGGTGGGTAACGTAATCGGAAGCAACATCTTCAATCTGCTGTTTATTGGTGGTGTGGTGTCAACCATCCGTCCCATCCCCATCTCCCGAACGCTGTTCAATCACGAATTTCCCTTTCTAATTGGCATTTCCATTTTGATTCTTCCCATCATGCG
>JALXCH010000668.1 GCA_026991005.1 Calditrichia bacterium
GGGAAGATGAATTGGAACTGGTTGCCCGGGCAGTCAATACAGTCATGAATAATACGTAAAATTATTCCAGGTAGCGAAGAATAGTATTGGGCATACGGAGAGAAATGAAAGAAACCATGAGACAGTATGTAATCGGCACGGCCGGGCATATCGATCACGGTAAAACGGCTCTGGTTCAGGCGCTTACCGGCGTAAATACCGATCGCCTCAAAGAGGAACAGGAGCGAGGAATTACCATCGACCTGGGATTTGCGCATCTCTCGGAGAATGTAACCATTATCGATGTGCCGGGCCACGAGCGGTTAATTAAAAATATGGTAGCAGGCGTCAGCACCATCGATCTGGTGTTATTTGTTGTGGCGGCAGATGATGGAATCATGCCCCAAACCCGCGAACATCTGGATATTGTAACCTTGCTGGGGATTCGCAACGGGGTGTTTGTCATTACGAAAATCGATCTGGTAGAGAAGGAATGGGTGGATCTGGTGGAAGAGGAATTGCGTGCTTTGCTGCAAAATACCGATTTCGCCGATGCCCCCATTTTACGCACATCGACGGTTAAGAATATCGGCATCGAGGAGTTGCGCCGGACCATCGCCCGGCGGCTGGAATCGGTACCGGAACGCCAGGATGATGGGATTTTCCGGGAGCCCATCGATCGGGTGTTTGTGAAAGCCGGTTTTGGGGCAGTGATTACCGGCAGTGTGCTCTCGGGGAGTATCTCGGTGGGGGATGAGGTGGAAATCCTTCCGGAGAAACTCCCGGCACGCATTCGGGGATTGCAAACGCACGATCATCCGGTGGAGGCGGTGTACGCGGGATATCGGGCAGCCCTCAATCTGGCCGGGGTGAATCATACTCAGCTTCGCCGCGGGCAGGTGATTACCTTACCCGGCTACTACCAGCCGGTGGAAATTTTAAATGCCCGCCTCCGGGTGCTGAAAGGTACCGAGATTCCCATAAAAAATCAGATGCGGTTGCGAATCCATATCCATACGGAAGAGGTAATTGGGCGCGTCATCCTGCCGGAGCGAAAAATTCTGGCTCCCGGAGAAAGCGATTTCGTCCAGATCCGCCTGGAAAAACCCATCTACGCCGGTTTTCGCGACCGCTTTATTGTACGGCAGTACTCTCCTCAAATCACTCTGGGTGGGGGAGTGGTGCTGCAAACCAATCCTCCCAAATTTCGCAAAAAATTCCTGGAACAGTTCCGGGATGTGTTACAGGCATTGGAGAGTCCCCGACCGGAAGAACGCATTCCGGCAATTTTCCCCATTGTTCCCCTTGCACCCCTCTCCTCCCGGGACATTCAACTCCAGGCTGGAATTCACCAGAACGAAATCGAACCTTATTTGAAGAAATTGCTGGATAGAGAAAAAATTTTTCGCGTGGAACAGGGGCGGGAAATTCTGTATTACTCCCGTGCCCAGGTGGAATATGTATTACAACGAATTGAACACATACTGGAGCAGTTCCATCAGGAAAACCCGGCATTGCCGGGCATGCCGTTGCGGGAGATTCGCAGTAAATTAGGCGACCGGTTTCCCGAAGAAGCCGTTGCGCTGGCGGTGAACCAGGGTACCACCTGGCAGCGGGTGAAGCAGGAGGGAGAGGCCTTTTCCCTTAAAGCGTTTGTTCCGAAAATATCTGCTAAATTACAGCAAGAGCTGGATGCGGTGGAAGAGGCTTACCGAAAGGCTGGGTTTGCACCCCCGACACCAGCCGAGGTGGCAGAACAAATGGAAATTCAAGAGGCCCAGGTTCGCGAGCGATTGCGGCTGCTAATTCAACAGGGAAAGGTCGAGTTTGCTGAGGAGAAAGTGTATTTCCATCGGCAGGCGGTAGAGCAGGCAATTGAAGTGCTCCGGAATTATTTCTCAAACCAGCCCAGTATTACCGTGTCCCAATTTCGGGAGTTGCTCAATACCACCCGAAAATACGCCTTACCGTTATTGAGCTGGCTGGATAATCATGGGTACACCCGGCGGGAAGGAGATGTGCGGGTTCCGGGGCAGAAACTGACCTCCGGCACCGCTTAATCCCAAAACCACAGATAATCGAAAAGGGGGTAGGTAATACCCCCTTTATCTGTTTCCGTTTTGTTTGAACTTTTCTTTGATGTGTAATTTTTAAATTTTCTATTTGCCCAAAATTTTTCTTAACCGGGAAGTTTTTTGCCGGGAAATAGGTTTATCATCGGTAAGATTGATCTCCTCGAGAATCCATTCCGCAATTTTATCGGAGGTTAATCCGCACATTTCCAGCAGTGTGTGGCGTGGCCCATGTTCGATGAATTCATCGGGAATACCGCGGGTAAAAAGCGGGAGTGAAATGTGGTGTTCTTTCATGAACCTGGCAATTTTACTGCCAAAACCACCTTCGATGCTATTTTCTTCGATGGTGAACACGAAATGATGCCGGGCTAATAATTGATTTAGCAAACCGCCGTCGATGGGCTTGATGAACCGGCAATTGACGATAGTGGGCTGGATGCCCTGGCTTTGTAAGATGCGCGCTGCCCGCTGGCTCTCGGATACCATGGCGCCCACAGCCAGAATCAGCACATCTTTCCCTTCTTCCACTACTTCCCAGCTACCAATGGCAATTTTCTGGAAATCCTGCTGAAAATCGACCAGGTCGGGGGCTTTATCGCGGGGATAGCGAATGGCAAAAGGATAGCGATCCTGAGTGAGTGCCGTAAAGAGTAAATCGCGCAGTTCCTGTCCGTTTTTGGGTGCTGTTAGAATTAAATCCGGTACGGTATTCAGGTAGGTCAAGTCGAAGTTTCCGTGATGGGTCGGTCCATCCTCGCCTACCAGTCCGCCCCGATCCAGCGCAAAGATCACCGGAAGTTTTTGTAACGCCACATCATGGATGATCTGGTCGTAAGCTCGCTGTAAAAAGGTGGAATAAATGGCTGCCACCGGTCGCATTCCATTGGCTGCAAGACCCGCTGCGAAAGTCACGGCATGTCCTTCGGCAATGCCTACATCAAAGAACCGTTCCGGGAATTTTTCGGCAAATTCGCTCAAGCCGGTGCCATCGCTCATGGCTGCCGTAATGGCACACAGTCGGTCGGTTTTTTCAGCCAGTTGAATCATGGTTTTACCGAATATCTGTGTGTAGGAAAGGAAGGTTTCTTTTTTAGTCCCGGAGGATGCAGCGGAAGCAATGGGTTTAATGCCGTGGTATTTGTGCGGATATTTTTCTGCTTCCAGGTATCCTTTTCCTTTTTTGGTTAGTACGTGAAGCAAAATAGGTCCCGGTAAATCTTTAATATTTTTCAAGGTGGTGAGCAGTTCATCCAGATCATGCCCATTTACCGGGCCAAAATACCGAAATCCCAGGTCTTCAAAAAACATCCCCGGCAAAATCAGCGACTTGATGCTCTCCTGTGTTTTTCGAGCCAGAGTACGCAATTTGTCAGTGAGGGGAGGGATTTTTGCGGTTAAGTCCCAGACCTGGTTTTTAATTTTCTGGTAAAAGGGATTGGTAATGATGGCATTCAAATAATTGGCAATGGCTCCCACGTTGGGGGAGATGGACATGTTATTATCGTTCAGAATCACCAGCATATTGCGTCCGGACTGACCGGCGTTGTTTAAACCTTCGTAGGCCAGGCCGCCCGTTAACGAGCCATCGCCGATGATGGCTACTACTTTGTAATCTTCACCCCGTAAATCCCGTGCTGTGGCAAATCCCAATGCCGCAGAAATAGAGGTGCTGGCGTGTCCGGCTCCGAACACATCGTAGGGGCTTTCCTCCCGTTTCAAAAACCCGCTGATGCCTCCCAGTTGCCGGATGTTTTGCAGGGCTTCCCGACGTCCGGTAAGCACTTTATGGGCATACGCCTGATGTCCCACATCCCAGATTAATAAATTCCGTGGTGTATTGTACACATAGTGGAGGGCAATGGTTAATTCCACCACCCCCAGGCTGGAAGCAAAATGCCCGCCAACTCTGGGGATGATTTCCAGTAAATATTGCCGCAGTTCTTCAGCTAACTGTTTTAACTCATTGCGATTTAATTTACGCAGGTCTTCCGGATAATTGATGTGAGACAAAATTTCCATAGTTGTTTTCTCCCTTGCGTGATTCGTAAAACGGCTAAATATAAAAGTGATGTTCTGGAAAAATCAACAGAATTCTTGTTCCCGGCTGTTCTCCTGAAGGAGCCAATCCTGTAAACAAAGAGAAAGATTTGTTCCTCGGGCAGGAGAAAACGGAAAGATGCATCCCCGCGAATTAACAGAACATTTTACGTTTTTTTTGAAGTGTAGCAAATGTGGGTAGTGATAAGGTTTTATTATTCTCGGAACAAGCAGGAATTTGTGATGTTGTCTTAAAAAAGGCAAACAATCTGCCAGGAATAAAAAAGAAGCGGCAGAAAATTCCACCGCTTCTTTTTGCACCTGTGTAAAAGAGGAGGTTGTTAGGAGGCTATTTCATGAAAATCATTCGCCGGGTTTTCACAAATGGTGCCTCTTGGGCTCCATCCATGGGAATGGCAGAAATGCGATAAATGTAAATCCCACTGGAGACGGTGCGGCCTGTTTTGTCTTTTCCGTTCCAGGTGACCTTATGAATTCCTGCCTCGATGTGTTTATCAACCAGCGTAGCAACTTCCTGGCCCAGAATGTCGAATACCTGAAGTTTTACCTGGCAACCTGTGGGCAAACTATAAGTAATAGTAGTTGAAGGATTAAATGGATTGGGGAAATTCTGTTCCAGATCGAAATGAAGCGGAAGTGCCAATTCTTCTGTTGGGGTATCGGAGATATCCATTTTGGGAAGTGTATATGGAGCATCGTGGTGATAGAGTATGGCAAATCGTCCAATCTTCATGGAATACGCGCGAATGACACCCTTCATCTTAAAATTTCTTTTAATTCTGATGTATTTTTTGGGTGCGTGTAATTCGCCCCGGAAGGTGCAGCCTCTCCCAAATTTTATTTTACCTTCTCCGGCAACAGCAATACGAAATTGGCGAGTGTAATCCGGACCAACGGGATTGATAGTGAACTCTGAATAATTCCGTACTTTCAATTTTCTGGCAATATTAAGATAAACTTTCCCGTTGGAAATATTCACATTAACATGGGCATATTTTTCTACCACGAATTCATCCACATAGTATGTTCCCGACTGGAGAATAATTGTAGCATATTTGTTCACATGCACTTTGTGATATTGGCCCGGGGGTAGAGTGAGAGTATCGCCATAAGGGATGTTGATATCGGTAGTTCCCCCGGTAAAAGAAGGCTCTAACATGAAAAATGGAGGCATGAGGGTATCTTCTACCGTCCGACCGGTAATAGTGGAAGAACCATAGACAGTTATAGAACTGCCCGCATATACGTTTCCCACAATAGTATTATTCTTATGGATACGCACCCGATCTAACGCGATTAAATTACCATGAATGGTGCTGGGATATCCTTTCCAGATATAAATATCATCATTACTATAAATATCACCATAAACCGCGTTCACGCCCTTAAGATTGATATCATCCTCAGCAACCAGCACTGCATTCTCCTGGGACTGTTCTTGGATAGTGGACCAGACATTCTGTCCCTGATGATTCATTCCAACTTCATATAACAGTCCGGTAAAGTAAATTTTATTGTCACCGGTAGAAATATTACCATGGTTTACACTGTGGTAAATTCCATCGTAAATAAGCACGCCGGAGGTGTACATAATGTCGGGGATGCCCCCTGTGCCGTCATTATCGGGATGAAAGGTGCGAAGTGCGGGACCTGCATCTCCATAGAGAACCGAGTGCCAGGGTGGGTTCCAGGGGCTGGCAGGTTCGGGATTAAAATAGTGGATTGCCCAGGAAGCCTGACCGGTAATTGTCCCATGGTCCAGAACATCGGCTTGTGGCAGAACACCAGGAGAAATACCTCCAGAAGCCTCGAACCCATAATTTTCTGGATCCGGAATATAAATCAGATTGGTACTGGTAAAAATTCCCCGGGTAACCATTCCGATAACCGGAGTAGAAGGATCGCCGGGTACCGTGTAATATACATACATCCGTCCTTCTGCTGTTGCATTCAGAAAATGACTGTCGAAAACAATACCACCTTCTACTGCTTCCGGAGCATGGAATAAGAGGGTTCCATCTGTGCCTGAATCGAACACCACCCCCAATCGAACGTGCTTTAATTCCAGTTCCGATGCCGTTACCCAGGCACCATCGGTAAATGGAGTCCACATTCCCAGCGGAAGAACCCGAAAATAGGGCATTACATTCCAGTGTCCATCGGGTCGCTCGTTAATCACAATGCGCAAGTCGAAAGAATCTGGGGCTATTAAAGTACTCAATGTCTGCTGGCTGCGAGACACATAACCCACATCATTGCTCACCAGGAGATGAGCGCCGGGACTATTATTCAGAAAAACTCGTAAAGGCAGTAAAACGGTCGAGGTATGATCATCGATGTTTTCGATGACGAAATCAAAAATTCTATCGCCGGTAACGGCCCCGGGACGAATCCCGCGCAGAGTAATAGTCCAGGCTGTACCTCCCGATAGATCTAATGTTCCATCACCATGGCCCGTATCGTAATAATAGTAGGCCGAAGCTCCACTACCACTAATGGAATCGGCACGGGTAAATCCCGGTATTAAAAAAGCAATTGTGAAGAAAAAAACAAATACACTCCGAAACAATAATTTCATATCAACCTCCTGGATAATGGGTTTAATAATTTTAAAATTAGGGTATGTATTCGAAGGATTTCAATTCAAATATTTTCGAGAACTTATAAATAGGAAAGATAAAACACCGAATTCCTTTTCTAGAGCATATCATAATAAAAAAATTTTTTTGAAAAAAAAGTTGATATAAATCACGCTACGGCTATTTTAACTAATAAAAAGCAGTGGGATAAAAAACCATCTTTGTGCCATTGAAATCAACCCAGTTTGTTTCCACGGAATCATATAATTGGACGGATTAGAACATTAAATCATGCTAATTGGGATTATTCCTGGCATGTCAATCTAAAATACCGGTATTTCGCTACTTCCCGGATCGCCTTTCATTGGTCTAATAACATTCAGGTGCTGAGAACATTTTTCTCAAGAACGCAAAGTAAGCAATTTTTTCTCCAATTGTTGTTTGGATATTTCGATGACCTCCACTTTTTGCACCAGCAGATTCGCCTCGCCGGGCAGGCGAGATTGTACGGTGCCGGTAAGGCGGTAAGGACCCTGGGTTTTCAGAAGATGCCCATATTGCTGGTATATGGGCGGAAAAAGCACAGCTTCGCACAAACCGTAACGATCTTCCAGGGTAAGAAATTTCATGTAATCCCCATTCTTGGTTTTTGCTCGGCGACTGGTCACCAACCAGCCCACGAATTGAATGGTCTCTCCCTTGCGCCGTTCCAGCTCGAAGGAAGGGGTGACTTCCGACCAATCAATTTCTTCAGAAAATAGTGTGAGGGGGTGGTCGGTCACGGCAAATCCCAGAATCTCCATTTCGTAAAGAATGCGCTGGTATTTGTTGTACGGAGGCAGATGCACATTCTGCGTCAGGGATTCGCACAGCGATTTGTTCCTCCGGTGTTTGAAAAATACCCGGGTGCGTAGCAGCAGTTCCGGCTCGCTGGGATGCAGGGAGCGCAACGCTCCGCATTTGATTAAGTTTTCCACCTCTTTCTGACGGGGTTGAACCCGCTGGAGAAAGTCGTAAAAATCTCGGAAGGGAGCTCGGCGTTGTTCCTGAAGGATTCGCTCCCGGGTACGTTCGGTAAGTTCGTACACCGGTTCCAGCCCTACCTGAATGGCGTCTTCCTGTGCAACGAAATGGTTACGGGAAGAATTCACGTCGGGAGGAAGCAGCCGGATACCCATGCGGCGGCATTCCTCCACATAAGCGGCACGGGAGTAAAATCCGCCCATGTTGTTCAGCACCGCCGTCATGTACTGAACGGGGAAGTAGTATTTCAGGTAAGCCGTCTGGTAAGCGATGGTGCCGTACGTGGCGGAGTGAGCTTTGTTGAATCCGTAGCCCACAAAATTTTCCAGGAATTGCCAGATTTTCTCTGCCTGGGCCCGGGAGAGTCCTTTCTTCCGGGCGCCCTGCAAAAAATCCCGATGCATGCTCTGCAATAGTTTGCGGTCGCGGGATTTCGTCATGGCTTTGCGCAGGATGTCGGCTTGCGCCAGGGTGAAACCGGCAATTTCGGCTGCTACCTGCATCACCTGTTCCTGATAGATGATGTTTCCGAATGTTTCTTCCAGCACCGGTTGCAAAGCCGGATGTGGGTAAACCACCGGTTCCAGTCCCGCCCGACGCCGAATATACTGCTCTTTCATCCCGCTGTTTGCAGCGCCGGGGCGAATAAGCGCCACCGCCGTGATGACATCACCCACACCATCAATCTGCATTTTACGGAGCAATCCTCGCATCCCGGGGCTCTCCGTCTGGAAGCATCCCATGCTCAGTCCGGAGCGCAGGAGCGCAGTCACATGGGGATCTTCTTCCGGGATGACTCGCAAATCCAGGGGCGAGAGATGCTGTTTGGCGCTATCCAGAAATGGAAAACGTTCGGGCGTAAGGTATTCCCGGGTCTTCTCCGGAACAATCTGCTCCCTGCCAATATCGAAGCGGTAAAATCGGGGAGGAGCGGGAGTTGCCGGAGGAGAGACAGGAGGTGAAGAAGCGTCCCCTTTCCCAAATAATGGCAGGTGGAATTCCGAACCGGTAGAAGGTGGAGCAGGGGGAGGTTCCGGGTGCTGTGTTTGCTTCTCTTGCGAAATCCGGCGATAGATCGCCGCTACCTGCTGCAGGGTTTCGGTAACGATGGTAAGGGAGCGCACTCCCAGCAGGTCAATCTTAACCAGTCCCAGCGGTTCGATGGAGTACATGTCGTACTGGGTTACCACCAGGCCCTTACCTGCCACCTGGAGTGGGGTGTAATCCGTCAACCGTTCGGGGGCGATGACGATGCCGCCGGGATGAATGGATTGGTGGCGGGGGAAGTCCGCCAGACGTTCGGCAATGGCCAGCACCTCCCGGAATACTTCCGGATTCTGCTGCAGATCCCGACACTCCGGCACCCGCTCCAGTGCCCGGGAGAGTTCCCGGATGCCGTAATGGGGCAGGTAGCGCGTGATGGTGCGAATCTCATCTTCCGGAAAACCGTACACCCGAGCCACATCCCGGATGGAGGAGCGAAGCTGAAAGGTGTTAAATGTGGAAATCATGGCGGTGCGTTCTGCCCCGTATTTCCGGTACACGTACTCCAGTACCCGGTCTCGATTCTTCCAGCAGATGTCCAGGTCGATGTCCGGGGAATCGCTACGCTGGGGATTCAGAAAGCGCTCGAAATACAGACGGTAGCGCACGGGATCGATCTGAGTAATACCCAGCACGTAGGACACCATACTGTCGCCCGCCGAACCGCGTCCCACACAGGGAATGCGTGCCCGGTGGCAAAAATCCACGATATCCTTCACAATCAGAAAATAATCGGCAAATCCCAGCCGAATGATGGTTTCCAGTTCGTAGTTCAGGCGTTTTTGCA
>JALXCH010000669.1 GCA_026991005.1 Calditrichia bacterium
CTCAAAGCAATCAAAATAGAAAACCAGGACTTATTTCCCGGACCACGGGGCTGTTTTTACTGCTCATCATTTTGGCCCTTCCTCTACTGGCTACTCCGGGATTGGTGCCTTCGGTTAGCGCCGATACTACCGGTGAGGAGAATACACCCCCCAGCCTGGGATACTACTTCAGCCGCGAGTTTCTCCAGCAAAATCAGGGTTATTGTTACCTCGCATTCGAGCAATTTCCCAACGTTTCCGAAGAAAATAAACACATGTTCAGCCTGCGAGCAGAATGGAGTCAATTAAGAGGAAAGGCGGGATTAACAATTTCACTCCAGTGGATTCATTCCAAGGAACATAGTGAGTGCAACCCGGATGAATCGCTGGAATGTGATAACGGCACCTCCTATTTATTTTATTTTTTTCCCAAGTTTAAAATAGGTAGTCGCTTTTTTCGGATAACAGGAGGATTGGCTTATCTTTATGGCACTGACCTACCTCCCAAAAGCACGAAACCCGGTTTTCTCATCCTCCCGGGAGGGGCTATTCACCTGGGACTGATTGACTATTTGTATGTCTCCATCGGTTTTTTAAACGACCATCTGGACGCCATGACTTCCTTCTCCGCGGTACTTCAACATCCTACAAAATTTTTCCGAATTGAGCTGGGCGTCTCGAAACTGGAAGAAGAGTGGCATCACATATTGAAGGCAGAATTTCCGCTTCCCGGACCGTTTATGGGAACTATTCAGGGAAGATGGGCTTCTAAAAAAATAACGATACTTCGGTTGGGTCTTGGCTACCGATGGAAGTAGCACTGCCAGGAAAAACCGACGCCATTTCACAGAACAGAGAGCTGTATTTTGCACATGGATGTACCGCCCAATTGAATAATTCTAAACACTCGCTCCATTCTTCTATGATTTTCTTTTGAACCTTCCATTCGAGAATAAATCCTCCCCATCGAAAATTTGTTTGCTGGAATTTGCGATTCTCAAAGATTAATTTGTTTACGAATTGAGATGGAAACATGGAATATGGAACTGTTTTTCGCTGAAGATTTTCATCCGGAAAAAGCGCATATCACCCTCGGGCAGGAAGAATCCCGTCATATAGCGCGGGTGTACCGGAAATCCCGGGGCGAGGTCATCTGGCTTACGGATGGAAACGGGCATCGCATTCAGGGAGAGGTTGCCGAAATCCGGAAAGGGCAGGTAGAAATTGCCATCCGGCAGGTGGAACATTTTCCTTTTCCCCCGGAAAATCGAATGGTGGTGGGGGTAGCTGTCATTCGACCCAACCGGCTGGATTGGGCGGTGGAAAAACTAACCGAATTAGGGGTGTTGCGCATTGTACCCCTACTTTTTCGCTACAACACCCGGAAACAGATTAAAATCGGGCATCTCCAGCGGGTGATGAGAAGCGCACTGAAGCAATCCCAGCAGTGGTACCTTCCGGAAATATCCCCACCTGTCCTGTTTTCCCGGTGGTTGGAAGACATCCCTGCCGAGGAACCGTTACGTTTTCTGGCTCATCCCAATTCCCGGCAGACACCCTGGAACCTGCCGTTACCGCCAGACGAATCCCGCACCTGTTACCTGGCCGTAGGGCCGGAAGGAGGATTTCATCCCCAGGAACTGGCATTGGCACAGGAACATCATTTCCACCTGCTGCATCTGGGGAATACCATTCTCCGTACCGAAACAGCTGCGGTGGTGGGAACTGCCCTTCTCAAACAAAAACTGTACACCCCAAGATGATTTTCTCGCTGACATGATGAGATTTCTTCATTAAATTCCTGCGAAATGAAAATGCATCCGGATTTAGCGATGCACTAAAAAACATCCATTTGCAATGGGCTAAAAACCAGGCGAATCGAAATCAGGAAACATTGTAGGGATACCGCAAACCGGTAGTTTTCCTGTAAATAAACAAGTATTTTTCAGATGGAATTTCCGAACCCCCGCTTAACATGGAGGGTATTCTTGCAAACCTCTTGAATAATGAATCTTAACCCGAACGGAAAATTACGGGAGACAAAATGAGCGATTGTCTTTTCTGTCGCATTGCCCGCGGCGAAGTACCGGCCCGCGTGATTTACCAGGACGAGCAGGCCGTGGCATTCCACGACATTAATCCCCAGGCACCGGTGCACGTGCTGATTATTCCCCGTAAACACATCGACAAAGTACTGAACATCAGCCAGGAGGATGAGGCGCTCATCGGGCATCTCCATTACGTAGCCAACCTTATTGCGCGAGAACTGGGAATTGCGGAAGATGGTTACCGGCTGGTCTTCAATGTAGGGAGGCACGGTGGGCAGCATGTGTACCACATCCATCTTCATCTTTTGGGCGGTAGACCCATGGGCTGGCCTCCGGGATAAATCCGCTTTCAGCCATGTTGAAAATCCCGGAAAAGCTACAAAGCCTTTTGTGCACCACGGTTAATTTTTCCAGATACCGGCTTAGGATAGGGCTTTTGAAATGGCTTCCGTATTAATTAAGGCAATACTGGTTTGAATAAAAAGTGTAAAGTCTGGAGGAAACATGAGAATCTGGCGGAACGTGTTATTTGCAGTATTATTTGGTTTCATCACCATTTTAACAGCCGGTAATTACCAGATGGTACGGGTGTACATTCACTCTTCCCAGGATCTGGAGCAACTTGCCCGGCTGGGAGTGGATTTCGAAGGAAGCCGGTACAAAGAAAACACCTTTGTGGACTTACAATTGTCTCTTCAGGAAAAAGAAAAAATAGAGCAGGCGGGATTCCAGAGCGAGGTATTGATTGCCGATCTGGAACGGTTCTACCAGGATCGGCTGGAAAGACGCTCGGGCAAGGGATTTGGATACGGCTCCATGGGTGGTTTTTACACCCTCTCCGAGGTGATGGCGGAACTGGATTCCATGATTGCCCAGTATCCCACATTAATTTCCCGCAAGGACACCATTGGCTACTCCCTGCTGGGGCGTCCCATCGTGGCCGTGTGCATTAGCGATAACCCTAACGTTCCGGAGAATGAACCCGAGGTGTTATTTACCGGCTTGCATCACGCCCGCGAGCCCATGAGCATGATGACCATTCTGTACTACATGTGGTATTTACTGGAAAACTACGGAAGCGACCCCCAGGCGACTTATCTGGTGAATAATCGGCAGATCTGGTTCGTTCCGGTCGTTAATCCCGATGGATACTGGCACAACCAGCAAACCAATCCCAACGGTGGCGGCATGTGGCGCCTGAACGGGCGAGATAACAACGACAACGGCATCTTTTTCGAAAGCAATATCGATGGGGTGGATTTGAACCGTAATTACGGTTACATGTGGGGATACGACAACAACGGCTCCAGTCCCACCCCCGGTTCCCAGACATACCGTGGCGTGGCACCGTTTTCGGAATCGGAAACCTGGACGATTAAAAATTTCTGCGAGCAGCATCAGTTTACCGCTGCTTTCAATTACCATTCTTACAGCGATTTGCTCATTCACCCCTGGGCATATAACGATTCTCCCACACCGGACCATTTCCTGTTTCATACTTACGGATTGGATTTGACCCAGTTTAACGGCTACGTTCTGGGAACACCGGGGCAAACCGTCGGTTACGCTGTAAATGGCGACGCCAACGACTGGATGTACGGGGAGCAAACCACCAAACCGAAAATTATTGCTTACACTCCGGAGGTAGGAACATTTGGAGATGGCTTCTGGCCTTCCACCTCTCGAATCATCCCGCTGGCGCAGGAGAATCTGTACCCAAACATTCGGTTAAGCTACATTGCGGGTCCTTTTCCGCAGATTGCTTTGACCCAGACAACCATCTACGGTGCCAATTCCTTCCCCGATCCGGGTGAGGTGGTGGAAATTACCCCATCCATTATGAACTACGGTCTAAAACCCACCGGTGCGGTGACTGTGGAATTGGTTCCCCGAAGCAATGCCATTCACATGCTGCACGGTACGGTGCAGGTTCCTCCGATGAATACTTTCGACACCACCACCGTTACCTCTCCCTGGAGATTCCAGATTGACTACAGCGCTACCCCGGGAGAAACTGCGATTCTGGATGTTTATTTATACGAAAGCGGTACCCTGGTGAGTGTGGATAGTATGGAAATGCTGCTGGGAACACCGGATCTCTTTTTAAGCGACGATGCCGAAAATGGGATGGTCAACTGGAGCACCAACGGAAGCTGGGGTGTGACGGCATCCAGTGCACACTCCCCCAGCCACAGCTTTACCGATTCCCCCGGCGGGAACTACCCCAACAATGCCAACATCTGGTTAAAATCCCAGCCCATAGATTTAACTGGTGCAACCGGGGCAACGTTAAGTTACTGGACCCACTGGGATATTGAAAATAACTGGGATTTTGGTGTAGTGGAGATTTCCACCAATAACGGGGTTACCTGGCAGCACCTGGTGGCACCGCATATGGACGAAGCCAGTGGGAGCGGAACCCAGCAAACCGGATTGCACGGGTACGATGGAACCCAGAATAGCTGGGTGTACGAAGAGATTGATTTGAGCGCTTACGTGGGGCAAACGGTGTACCTCCGCTTCCGCCTTATGTCCGATGGCTCTATCAATGAAGATGGTTGGTATCTGGATGATATTCAAATTCTGCAATATAGCCCCAATGCCAATATTCCCCCGTACATCTCCAGTGTCAGCAATCCGGGATTTCAGCAGTACACGGGACAACCGTACCCCGTAGATGCCATCATCGTGGACAACGACAGTATCGCTAGCGCAGAAATTTACTATTCGACCGATGACGGGCAAACTTTCCAGACCATTAATATGACGGGGAACGATTCCCTTTACACCGGGTACATTCCCCCGCTGGGTCCGGGAAGCAGTGTACGTTACTACGTAGAAGCTATAGATAACCAGGGCAGTTATTCGCGCTATCCCTACAATGCTCCGGATAGTTTGCTTTCGTTTACCATTCTGGGTACCGGGCCTGCGATTGCTGTTTCGCCCTCGCAGTTGAATTTCACCGTTCCGCAACTGTTCTGGCAGCAACAGGGTCTCACCATCTCTAATCCTGGGAATCAACCGCTTACCTTTACCATTACGGATAGTATTGTGGCTATGCCCGGTTCCAGAAATGGGATGCGCACGGCAACTACTGGAATGAGGGAGCTGTTGCTGCATCAACTCCGGGAAGTTGTGCCGCAACAGCTTTCTCCGGAAACCAGTACCCCTTCTGCACCCTCAATTTCTACTCCCGAAAATCGGGTGGTAATTGTTACTGATACTTTGGGCGATGTGACGGATCCTCACTTAGACATTCAAAGTATCTCGCTAAACGAAACAATGTTTAGCTGGGAATGGAGCATCGCCTTTGGAGACACCCCTTCCACCGAGGCCCTTCTCATTATTTCCATCGATCTGGATCAGAATTTTGGCACCGGAACATATCCTGTACCCCTGGGCTACGGTCCGGGGAATTTCGATCTGGGGGCGGAATATGAGATGTATTTTGATCTGGGAAATCGGTTGGGAGACACCCTGGGCATTCCCGCTTCGGTATTTGTGATAAATATGCAGGATACTTCCCTGATGGGGATACCGGTTCCCATGCAGATTAATGGCAATACGGTCAGTGTAACCCTGTTTAAAGCACTTTACCCCATTGGTGATACCGACATGAATATCGGCGCCATGATGCTTCCGTTGCGGGGAATTCCCATTCCGGATATGGCACCGGATTACGGACACGGAGTGTACGGGCAGGAACTGGGTTGTTCCTGGGTAACGGAGCTGGATAGTACGGGAACTGCCTTTTACCCCTTCACGGGAACCGTAGCACCGGGCGACTCGGTCACGATTGAAATCAAAGTTGCCGCTGCCTATCCCATGGGGAGCTATCAGGCTGCGTTAAAAATTGCCAATAACAGCTCCCAGGGAATGGTGGAGGTGCCGGTTACCATGCAAATTCTTTCCCCGGGTGAACCCAACATCGCCGTTGCCCCGGCCAGTATTTCGGACACCCTGGAGCAAAATGGCACTCCAGTAGTTCACACCATCGAAATTTCCAACACTGGCAACGCTATGCTGCTGTTTACGGTTCGCGATTCGGTAAGCACCGATAGCAACTGGATTCAGCTTTCCAGCACTTATGGAGCCGTCTCCCCCGGGGAAACCTATCAGCTGGAAGTTATCCTCGACCCCATAGGATTAGCAGCAAACAACAGTTACAGCGGACAGGTGATTATTTTAAGCAACGATCCCGATGCCCAGCAAACGGTTATTCCGGTAGAGATGTTCCTCCAGTCTTCCAGTGGGATTGTTTCCACCACAGAGATTCCCACTACCCTGCAGTTGCGGGCGAACTATCCCAATCCGTTCAATCCTTCTACCACTATTGCTTTCGACCTTCCTCGCCGCATGCAGGTAAAGCTGGAAGTGTTCAACATTCTGGGACAACGGGTAGCCGTACTGGTGAACAAAAAGCTGGCTCCGGGACGCTACCACCTGACCTGGCAGGCACGATCCACTACGGGCGAACCCCTCCCCAGCGGAATTTATTTTTACCGCTTACAGGCAGATAACCAGACACGGGTTAGAAAGATGCTGTTAACGCGGTAAAATAGAAAAATGTTTATGATTGCAAATTGTAATAAAAAGCGAATGTTTTATTTAGTTGCCCATTAAATTAATATAGGGGGACATCATTTCGGAAAGAGGGATGAATCTTTTATTAAATTGCCTCGACCTTCAGGTCGGGGAGGAGAAGGTGTCCCCCTCCCAATAGGGCTTTAGCCCAACTACAATCCCATTTACTACAGTAATTCGCTTGTTCATCTCAGAAGTATCCTTCGGATAGACAAAATGTTATACAAACGTTTTTAATCCAACGAGAATGTAACCATTAAAAATCATCAAAATATCAGGAATTATGTAAAGTTCAGGTAAGAATCTGACCAGGTGAACGGATATAATTTAAAAAGAAGAATAGATTATTTTGTTCATTCTTATTATATTCAATTTAAGATTTAAACTATTAGATTATTTTTTAATCAATTTATGATAAAGATATTTATTTTAATAAATTTTAAAAATTCGTTTAAGGGAAGCATATGTTTTCACATATCTCTTTAGCAGGATACAAATCATTTAAACAAAAAGTAGATGCTGAATTAAAACCCTTAACCATCCTTGCGGGAGCCAATAGTTCTGGAAAATCTTCTTTAATCCAGCCTCTTTTACTGTTCAAACAAACTTTATTAACAGGTTCCGATCCGGGTCCTTTAAGATTGGATGGTCCCAATGTTATTTTTTCACACAGTGACCAATTATTCTGGCATGCACCAAATGAAGAAACCAATAGGTTTGAGGTCGAAATTGCAATACATCATAAACCCGATATAAAAGTCTCTGTTGTTTTCCAAAAACGTAAAGAACCACGAGGATTACCGGCAATCCAGATAGAAAGTACAAGATGGTTAATCAATGATGAAATATACGAGTTTTTTGCAAAAAAGAACATATCCCCAGAATTAAATAAAAAAATTAAAGAAATGATTGAAGACTTTTTTAAATATGAAGGTAATATTGAAATAAAAATCATACGTCAACGATGTTTTTTAGTTCTCAGTGGAAGAGTCGGCGAGTTTGAATTATTAAGGCTACCTTTTCATTTATCAATTGTTGAGGATCATCTTAAAAAAATCATCCATGTTCCGGGACTTCGTGGTAATCCCGAGCGCACCTATCCCGTAAGAGCAATTGGAAATGAATTCCCTGGATTATTCCAGGATTACGTTGCAAGCATTATTGCTTACTGGCAGCGTCAAAGAAAAAATAAATTGGCTAAATTGAATGAATTTTTACTGCGAACAGGTTTGACCTGGAAAGTACGTGCTTATCAGAAAAGTGATACTGAAGTTGAGATTCAAGTAGGAAGAACCAATCGAAGTTTACGGGGTGGAGCAAAGGATTTAGTCAATATTGCTGACGTTGGATTTGGTGTCTCTCAATCTTTACCGATTCTGGTGGCACTTCTGGCAGCATCCCCCGGGCAATTAGTTTATATCGAACAACCAGAAATTCATCTCCATCCTAAAGCACAGGTCATTTTAGCAGAATTAATAAGCGAAACGGTGATGAACGGCGTTCAGGTTATCATAGAAACACACAGTCACCTCCTATTAATGGCTTTTCAAAGGGCAATTGTTAAAAATATTCTTCCTACAGATAAAGCAATTTTGCACTGGTTTACTCGCGATGAACATGGAATTACTCATATTGAATGGACAACTTTTAAAGATGATGGGTCATTTGAAAACACCGATATTCCGGTGGATTTTGCGGATATTAGCATACGACTCATGTATGAATATTTACACCAATAGCAACTATTTTCGAATTAATACCATGATGACACTACATTTTATTCGGTGAGATAATTTGAGTAAAGAAATTGCAATCGTGATTGACACTGACATTGTTAGGGCGGCAAGCGGTTCAAAAAGTAAACACGCAAATTTATGCGCAGAAATTCTGTTCAAAATTTATGAATATGAATATTTTTTAGCATTGAGTAAAAAGTTAGAAGATGAATGGTTTAAGCAGCGAGAACAGACTAATAGCTGGGACAATTATATTTCTCCCTATTCTTTTTTAATCTTGAGTGAATTAAAAAATAGAGGTCGAATTAAATTTTGTGACATCGATATTGAAAAAGGTCATGAAATATTAAAAGGATTTTCAGATCCAGGAGTAAAAAATAGGGTAGAAAAAGACCTTCATATTATATTAACTGCGATTTGCGCCGATAAGCGTTTAATCTCTGGTAATCGTAGGGAGAGGCACCATTTTCGTACAGCCTGTGAGTGGGCTTCTTTTTTAAAAGAAATTATCTGGCCTTTTCCCCTTAAGGAGGTTCCGGAATGGCTTGCTAACGGTGCAAATGAAGTTAAGGAATACTTTTTATGCGATTACGAAGATGATAAGTAATAAAAGAATTCATTTAATTGAAGAACTTCGGATTATTAGTAAATACAAATATAATTTAACAAATAAAATTTCAAGGTTTCCATGAATCGAAAAAATTTTAACATCGTCGGCAAACCGGTCATTCGGCAGGACGGGCTGGAAAAAGTCATCGGGCAGGCGCGCTTCGCCGACGACATCAACTACCCCAACCAGTTGTACGGGGTGATGGTGCGGGTGCCCGTGGCGCACGCCCTAATCAAATCCATCGATTATTCCGAAATTAAACACCACCCCGCCATTACCATCATTGTGGATGCCCGGGACATTCCCGGTGCCAAAAAGGTAGGTCCCATTAAACAGGATCAACCCATTTTTGCCTACGAGAAGATCGTGACTCCCGGCGATGCGGTAGCCATGCTGGTGGGCGAATCGGAGCAGGAGCTGCTGAAACTGCGCGAGCGGGTGAAAGTGGACTACGAGCCGCTGCCGGTGCTCACCGATCCCCGCAAGGCGCTGGAACCGGATGCTCCGCTTATTCATCCTGAACTGGGCAGCAATCTGGTCATTCACCATCCCCTGCGCAAAGGCGATGTGGAAAAAGGATTTGCCGAGAGCGATTATATTCTGGAGCAAACCTACACCACCCCATTCATCGAACATGCCTACATCGAACCGGAAGCGGTGATTGCCCTTCCCCGCGAGGGGAATAAAGGGGTACACATCGTGGGGAGCATCCAGAATCCCTACACCACCCGTAAGGTGGTGGCAGCAGTGCTGGGCTGGCCCCTCACCCGGGTGCGCGTTCAGCAAGCCGATCTGGGTGGTTCCTTTGGCGGCAAGGACGACATCATGAACATCCTTTCCGCCCGGGCAGCCGTGGCTGCACTGAAAACCGGACGACCGGTGAAGATTCGCTACCGCCGGGAGGAATCCATCCTGGAATCCTACAAACGCCATGCTTACTACATGCACTACAAGGTGGGATTCACCCGGGAGGGGAAAATCAAAGCGATGAAGATTGACATTATTGCCGACGGCGGAGCCTATTCTTCCATGACGCCCTTTGTAACCTGGCGTACCGTGGTGCAGGCCACCGGACCGTACGAGGTTGAGAACGTCTGGACGGACGTGCGCGGGGTGTACACCAACAATCCCTACGCCGGAGCGATGCGCGGTTTCGGCTCTCCGCAACCCATCTTTGCCCAGGAATCCCTGATGGATGAGATTGCGCTGCACCTGGGAATGACCCCGGACGAGATTCGGCGCATCAACGGATTCCGTTCTGGTTCCATCACCGCCACCGGGCAGAAGCTGGAAAACCACGACGTGAACGTGCTTACCGTGCTGGAACGGGCGGTTCGAGAAACCGATTTCGCCCGCCGCTGGAGAGAAAACGAGCAGCAGTCCCGCCGGCTACCGGAAATTGCCGCGCTGGAAGAAAGTACCGCCAATCCCGGACCCTTCATCCTGCGCAAAAACGATTTTCTGGAGCCGGAAGAAGTCCTGCGCAAAGGCATTGGTCTGGCAGTGAGCTTCCGGGGCACTTCACTGGGCGCCGAAGGGGTGGATGCCGTGGCAGCTTACCTCTCCCTGCAGCAGGACGGCTCGGCGTATCTGCTCTCCGGACTGGCGGAGAACGGCCAGGGAATGCGCACCACCTACTCCATCATCGCCGCGGAAGTGCTGGGAATTCGCCCTGAGGATATTTACTATCTGGATCTGGACACCGGCTACGTGGCGGACAGCGGTCCGACGGTGGCATCCCGCGCCACGCTGATGGGCGGCGGGGCAACCAAAGCGGCCGCAGAAACCCTCCGTGCCCGGCTGGAAGAGGTGCTGCGGCGCAAATGGAAGCTCCCTCCGGATACCCGCTTCGTCTTCCGGGAGCGCACGGTGTTTCCGGAAAAGCAACCGGAGCGGAAAATTGCCTTTGCGGAACTTTGCAACATGGCCTATTGGGAAGGGGTGAACCTGGCCACCATCGGATGGTACAACGCTCCCAAAGTGCACTGGGATGAATCGGTGGGTCAGGGACCGGCTTATTTCACCTACGTGTACGGCTGCCAGGTGGCGGAAGTCACCGTAAACATGGCGACCGGCGAGGTGTACGTGGATCGCGTGGTGGCAGTGCACGATCCCGGTACGGTGATTAACCTGCTGGGTGCCCGGGGACAGGTGTACGGCGGCGTTACCCAGGGTGCTGGTTACGGGCTGTGGGAAGAAATCAGCGTGGATCACGGTTTCATCCGGGAATTGAACTTTGACCAGTACCTCATCCCCACCGCCAAGGACATCGGGGAAATCGTCCCCATTTTTATTGAGGGAGAGGATCAATACGGTGCCTGGGGAGCCAAATCGCTGGGCGAGCCCACGCTGGAACTCACCGCGGCTGCCATTGCCAACGCCGTGCGCAATGCCACCGGTAAGCGTTTCTTCCACCTTCCTTTGAATCTGGAAGAGGTGTTGCTTACACGTAAACTGTATCCCACTTCAAAACGGGGGAGCGCCTGATGATACCGGAGATTGAATACATCAGACCGAACAATTTGCAGGAAGCGCTGCAGGCGCTTTCCGAAAACGGAGAGACCGCCCGCGTTATCGCCGGAGGAACGGACATCATTCCCGGATTTCACATCAACTCCCGGCGCTTTCGCGATATCAAAGCGCTGGTGGACATCTCTACCCTGCCGGAAGTGACCGCCATCCGGGAAGAAACCGATGGCCTGCACATCGGCGGTGCAGCGACGTTTACGGAGATTGTGAAACATCCGGTCATCCGGGAAAAATATCCTTTACTGGCAGATGCCGCCGCCCAAATCGGCAGCGTGCAGATTCGCAATCGGGCCACCATCGCCGGGAATTTCGTGAACAACGCTCCCTGTGCGGATAGCGTACCGCCTCTGCTGGTGTACGATGCACAGATTACCATACGCTCCGTTACCGGTGAACGGCAAATGCCTCTGGGCGATTTTCTGGTGAAACCCTACCGCACCCAATTGCAACCGGAGGAAATCGTTACAAACATCTTTTTGCCACCGGTACCGGAAGGCTACCACGGGGAATTTTACAAACTGGGACGCCGGCGGGGAGTGGCCATCAGTCGCATTACCCTGGCGGTGCTGGCGAAGATGCAGCAGGGAGTCATCGAGGACATCCGTATTGCCTCCGGCGCGGTAACGCCCATCGGGGCACGATTCCCGGAATTAGAGAAAATGGCGCGCGGTCGCCCCGCCGAACCGGATTTCCTGAAAGAACTGGCCATTCAGTTGGGAGAGCAGATTTTACAGCGCACCGGCCTGCGGTGGTCTTCTGCTTACAAACTCCCGGTGGTGCAGCAGGTTTTCTACCAGCTGTTGCGAAGAGTGTGTAAATAAATTTCAGAAAACAGCATATCAATGGTGCAAAATATGGAGTTTGGAAATCCCAAAACACAAATTCCAAAATACAATTTATTTCCAATATCCAAATTCCAGATGAATCATTTTGGAATTCGGAATTTGGTATTTCGTATTTTTTTGTAATTTGAAATTTGATATTTGGAATTTACTTGTCATTTGTGATTTGAAATTTGGAATTTATTTGTTATTTGGGATTTGAAATTTGGAATTTCTATTATAGATTGGTGAATTGAAAAAGGAATTATATTCATGAAAAAAATAAATCTTCACTTTACCGTAAACGGACGCCAGGTGTCACTCGACGTTCCATCCAATAAACGTTTACTGGACGTCCTGCGTGAAGACCTGGGACTAACCGGCACCAAAGAAGGATGCGATGTGGGCGAATGCGGTGCCTGCACGGTGGTGATGAACGGAAAGGCGGTGCATTCCTGCCTGGTGCTGGCCGCCCAGGCGGATGGTGCGGAAATCATCACCGTGGAAGGTCTGGCACAGAACGGCGAACTGCATCCCCTGCAGAAGAACTTCCTGGAATACGGTGCCGTGCAGTGCGGATTCTGCATTCCCGGCATGTTAATGTCCTCCTACGCCCTCCTGCAGGAGAATCCTAAACCGGATGCCGAGGACATCAAAGAAGCCATTGCCGGTAACCTGTGCCGCTGTACCGGGTACAAACAAATCATTCAGGCGGTAGAAGCCACCGTGGATGCCGGGGAATGAAGGTAGTGAAATAGTTAGAAAAACCAACACGAGCGCAACGCGCTCGCACACGGGTAATCCGGTATGAACCACCAAAAACAAAAGCATTTACCAATATTCCAAACCCTGACAAACCATTTAGGAGAAAAATACCGTTCCCAGGGCAAAGCCCTGGAGCTACCTTTCTTATTCATCCTCTATATCCGAAAGAGATTCTTCACCCCGCCTGCGGCGGGGTTCGGAATGACAGAAACACTGCCCCCTGTCATTCTGAGGAGTCCCGCAACGCGGGACGACGAAGAATCTCTATTTCTCTTCGTTCCAATCGTAAGAGATTCTTCACCCTCGCTACAAGCGAGGGTTCAGAATGACAGAAAAACCGCCACCCTGTCATTCTGAGCGAAGCGCCAGCGGAGCGAAGAATCTCTTTGCTATGCCTGAAATGCTTTGCTGATTTTTCAGCCGACCGAACGCGAAGCGTTTGCACATGGGTAACCCGGGGCAAAGCCCCAGGGAAAAGAATGTCCATTAACAAATTAAGCTCTGAAGGGGCGTCACAATTAGATACTTTCTTTAATTTTCCTTCTATCCAGAATTTCTTCTGTGCTTTCAATGTCCTCTGTGGTTGCAAAATCCTGTTTTATCCTGTAAATCTTGTCAAAAAAATCTTTGTAGGAAAATTCCCGCCAAAATCCATTTCTCATTTTGCATTAATTTAACCGCCAAGAACGCGAAGAAGTCGCTAAGGGCGCAGAGAATTTTTCATATTTGCAGTCACTCTGCGGTTTTAGCGTATCCTTTGCGATCGTTGCGGTTTTTTTATAAAAATATTTTCATCCGGTTCATTTGATCAAAATAAACCCTGAAAGGACATCACAATTAGATACTTTCTTTAATTTTCCTTCTATCCAGAATTTCTTCTGTGCTTTCAATGTCCTCTGTGGTTTTAATACCTTCTGTGATTTACCCCCTACTCACTCCCATTAAAACCGCACTGCCCGGAAAAATCGAGGTATTCTACCTGGACAAAAAATTTCCGCTAATTACTTGGATAATTGAAAAATGATGAGTATATTAAATTAACAATAATGTTAATGAATTGTATTCATGAAGATTCTTCGATTAAACAAAATTGATAAACCTTATTTCCATGTGCAGGACCTTGCCCGGGCCTTCGGTTTACAACCCGCTTCCGCCAGGGTGGTTGCCAGCCGCTACGTCAAAGCCGGCCTGCTTCTTCGCCTCAAACGGGATATGTACGTTCGAGCAGAACGTTGGCCCTTTCTCAACCAGGAAGAAAAATTTCAACTGGCCAATTTACTCCAGTCCCCTTCCTACATATCCCTGCTCACCGCCCTGTCCTGGTATGAAATTTCCACTCAAATACCCCAGGACTACATCGAATCCGTGGCATTGAAACGCACCAAAAAGATACAGGTACAAAATACCGTTTTTCAATATCTGAAAATTAAAAAATCATTGTATTTTGGGTTTGTCCGGCGCCAGCGATTTTTCATTGCCGAACCAGAAAAGGCTTTTCTGGATGCGCTCTACCTTTTCACTCTGGGAAGATATTTTTTAGACCTGGATGCGCTCGACTTCAGCAGATTTGATTGGGAAAAAATAAAACGGTGGTTACCTCAATTTCCACCTGCGGTTCAAAAAAAGGTATTGGTTTATGAACCCACTGGAACAGCATGAAATTTTCGAGATGGAAGTCCTGGAGCTTTTAAAAAGCTCCCGAATTCTGGAGCAATTGATTTTTGGGGGTGGCACCATGCTTCGTCTCTGTCATGAGCTGCCCCGATACTCAGTGGATTTGGATTTCTGGAAATCGAAAAATATAGACGATACGCAACTCCTGAGAAGGCTGCAATCTCACTTGGGGAAACACTACGAGATCACTGATGCTCAATTAAAATATTTCACCATATTGGTTGAAATGCGCTCACCACGATTTCCGCGTCGGCTTAAAATTGAAATTCGGCGGGAACAAAGGGATTGGGAGGTTGAAGACAAAATCGCTTTTTCTCCTTTCAGTACCATCCAGGTGTTGCTGCGTGCCCATACGCTGCAGCAAACCTTGAGGAATAAATTAGAGGCATTTTTAGACCGCGGTGCCATTAGGGATGCTTTTGATCTGGAGTTTATTCTACGCCAGGGCGTCCTGCTCCCCCAGCTTGCCCCAGAACAGAAACAACAATTGTTAGAGCGAATACACCAATTCAAACCCCGGGATTTTAAAGTGACTCTTGGTTCTGTGATTCCTGGCGATTTAAGGGACTATTACACGCAAAATGGATTTCGCTTCCTGGAGGAGAAAATTTTAAAAGGCGCCTCTATCTAAGGGATTCAACATTCCACTTAGTTCTTTCAGAGCTCTAAATAACGCGTTAGTTTATCTTCCCCAGAGCTTCATCCTGGACTGCATGCGTTTGACTCCTTCGGGGTCTTTGTTTTCAAAAAAGTCTGTAAAATTGTGTGGAAATAAAAATATCAGGAAGAAACCGATTCGAGCGCGAAAGGCTCGCACATGCACAGCATCCTGTTGGATAGGTAGTCCGGGGCGAAACCCCGGGTAAAAGAACATTCATCAACATACCAAGCCCTGTTTCCCAGGGAACCTTACGGGAAAAGGGCGTCACGTAAAAATCCGTTGGATGCTGCACAAAGAAATTAATCGCAAAGATCGACAAGATAGCGCAAAGTTCTCTACGAAATCCCAAATTCCAAATAACAAATCCCAATTAACAAATTTCAAATCCCCAAAACCGCCACGGACGCTAAGAACGCAACGAAAGATACGATTAAAGCAAATAATTTTTGCGTACCGCTTGCGGCGTTCCTTGCTGGCGGTTAAAAAACTAATCGCAACATTTTTGGTTCTTTGCTCTGCTCAATAATAACAGATTGTGGTAACCTGTCAAGCTGATGCTTCTGCTTTGGCCGAAGAAAAAGCATCACAAGCATGGTAAAAAGGATTGAAAAAGCGCAGGAGATTCTTCACCCCGCCTGCGGCGGGGTTCGGAATGACAGAAACACCACCCCCTGTCATTCTGAGGAGTCCCGCAACGCGGGACGACGAAGAATCTCTATTTCTCTTCGTTCCAATGGTAAGAGATTCTTCACCCTCGCTACAAGCGAGGGTGAAGAATGACAGAAACACCGCCACCCTGTCATTCTGAGCGGAGCGCCAGCGGAGCGAAGAATCTCGATTGTTGTGTTTTGTTTGATTAACCTTCGGTAAAAAACAGAGCGCAACGCGCTCGGACAGGGATAGCCCGGGGCGCAGCCCCAGGTAACGGAGCATTCAGGCAGCACACCAAGCCCTGTTCCATCCCGGAAGGATCCTGCGGAAAGGGATCCCTCTGGGAAAGGGGCGAAATGTAAATAAAATGGTTTCATCAAAAAAATTGTTGAATGGGGCTAATGCAACGGTTGCGGCAATGGTGCAGATTTAGCATTGGATTTGATTTTGTATTTAATTGTTTCGCTCTTTCAGAGCTCCTGAGCATTTTGTCATTCTTCTATACCTAGGGCTGCGCCCTGGGCTACCTAAATGTGACCCCTTCAGGGTCTTTTTTCCTAATTTACCCTCCCGTCGCGTTGTGATGGGTTTCAACCAGATCGTCAACATTTGTTTTGACGTTTAAACCGAGCGCAACGCGCTCGCACATACGCAACATCCTGTTGGACGGATAGCCCGGGGCGCAACCCGAAAAAGCCGTCCCAACAGGGACGGCATGCTCTTATCCCACAAATTCATTTGTGGGAACAAATTTTAGGATGTACCCTTCACCAATAGATAACCGTACTCCCGCTCCACCGCTTTGAGCACCTGCAGGAACTGGTGGAATCCCTTCGTGTTCGCCGGCCAATCGGAATAGCGCAGGGAACCATCGGCATGGAGTTCCACCCGACCGACCTTCCCCCCATAACGAACCCGGAAAACGCTGCTGCCGTTTTGAGAAATGCGGTAAAACCCTTCGTTCTGGCTATCCGTAAAATCGGCTTCACTCCAGAAGATGGTAATTTTTTCTTTGTACGGTGCACCCTGGTAGGGGCAGAAAGTCTCACAATTGCCGCATTCGTTGCACATGCCGTCCAGATGCACAATCTGTTTCGCATCGCGGAAGGCGCCATTCCCGGAGGGCACCGCGATAGCCACGTTGGCGCGATTGGGACATACCTCCACGCATTTGTCGCATACAAGATTGCAAGCCAGGCAGCGCGCGGCTTCCTGATGATGATCCTCCGTACTCATCGGAACCACCGTTCCTTTGCGCAGGGTAATCTCTTCCAGCCGCTTGCCATTGTCAAACAACTGCCGGAAGTCCGGCAGCGGTTTCACCGTAAATCCCGCTTTATGAATAATCGCTTCCGCCGCCTTCTTACCATCGGCAAGGGATTCCACCACAGTGGAGGGCCCCCGCAGCGCATCGCCGCCAATGAACACATTTTCCACCGTGGTTTCGTTGCTCTCCCGATTCACCAGCACCCGCTGGCGCTCATCGAACAGAATCCCGTTTTCCACCAGGTAGCGGTATTCCACCTCCTCCCCGATGGCGGAGATTACCGTATCCACAGGCAGGTATTCGAACGCCCCTTCCACGGGATGCACGCTGCGGCGCCCGTCCGCTTCCCGCTCGCCCAGTTCCATCCGCTGACATTTCAATGCTCCATTCTCCCATCCCACTGGCAGCAGCAACTCGCGGAAAATTACCCCTTCCGCAATGGCCGCCTGGTACTCCTCCAGGTCTGCGGGCATGTATTGCCGGGTACGGCGGTAAATCAGGTACACCGTTTCCACACCGGGACTCCGTAACGCTGCCCTGGCGGCATCCATAGCCGTGTTGCCTCCTCCAACCACGGCAACCGTTTTTCCCAGGGAAATTTTTTCCTCCTTCCGGTACCGGCGCAGGAACTCCAGCGCTTCCAGCTGAAGCCCGCCGGAGCCTCTCAATTTCAGGTGGCGGGGTCGCGCCGCACCAATCCCGATAAAAATGTACTGAAATCCCTGCGATTTCAGCTCTGCTACCGAAAAATTCTCCCGGGCGCCAAACACAAACTGCACACCATGCCGCCGCACAAACTCCACATCGCGGTCGATGGCGCTCTGGGGCAGGCGGAAGGGTGGAATCACGTGCTGCACCACTCCTCCGGCACGGGCTTCTTTCTCGAACACCGTTACCTGAAATCCCGCTTTCGCCAGAAAATAGGCTGCGGAGAGTCCCGCCGGACCCGCACCCACCACCGCCACTTTAATTCCGTTCGAAGGCGGTACCAGGTGAGCGGCATGTTTTTCCAGATACGCCTCATAAGCTGCCTCTGCTGCCACTTTCTTCATCTCCCGAATGTACACCGGATCCTCGTAATCCCAGCGGGTGCAATGGTACATGCACTGATGGTCGCAGATGTAGCCGGTAATGTGCGGCAAGGGATTGGTCTCCACAATAACCTCAAACGCTTCCAGATAACGTCCCTCCTCCACCAGCCGGATGTACTCTGCTACATCCTGGTGGATGGGACAGGCTTCCCGGCAGGGGGAAAGGTAACAATCCGTTTGCGGCAGGGGACGAGAAATTTTGATGCTTTCCACCTCCCGGCGCTCCTTGTGATAGTAGCGATCCCCAACGGCCGCTTCCGCCAGTTCGGTAAGGACTGCGGTGTCGATGCGTTTGCCGTTGAACCAGTTTGTCCAATCCCTGCTTTCCACCCGGGTTACCATCTGCTGCAAACGCAGGTAACCGCCCGGTTTCAGCAACTCGGTCACCAGGGTCACCGGAAATATGCCCGTCTGCAGGATGCGCTCCACGTTGTAGATGGAAACACCTCCGGAATAGGAAATGTTGAGCGCCCCGTCGAATTCCGCCGCCAGCCGCGCCGCCAGATTGATGGTGAGCGGAAAAAGCGAACGTCCTGACATGTACATCTCCTCTCCGGGCAAGCGTTTCAGGGTGTTCCTCATCCCCAGGGTATTGGAAAGTTTAATGCCAAACTCCCTCCCGTGCTCGGCAGCAAACGCCTGCAGGCGGCGGATCATGGGCACCGCCTCGGCATACTGGAGGTCATGCTCAAATGCCCCGCGATCCAGTTCCATGTACCCGTAGCCCAGCTCATTTAACATGCGGCGCACCGTGTTGTAACCCAGCAGGGTGGGATTCAATTTCACGTAAGTGTGCAGCCCCTTCTCCGCAATGAGGTAGCGGGCAATGGCTTCGATTTCTTCCGGGGGACAACCGTGCATGGTAGAGAGGGTAACAGAGCGGGAGATGTGCGGCGAGATGGTTTGTACCTTTTCCACCAGATGTTTCATTCGCTCCTGCGATGCTTCACCCGCCGCCTGTTCCAGCAACTCCCGGAATTCCGGCTGCTGCAATTTTTCCAGTAAAATTTTCCGGTAGGAATGGAACAACTCGCTCTGCGAGGCATCCATGAGCTCATTAATAAATCGATCCATACGCGGGGTTTTGATGCCTTCCAGGTCGTACCCCACGCTCATATTAAACACAAATCCCCGCTCCGGCACCGCCGAAAGTCCCAGCCATTCCTTCAGGAAATGGAGCAAGAACCAGGCTTTTAGATACTCGGCATAGGACTGCTCCAGAGTGAGCTCCTGCGACCACTCCACATTGTACCCCTCGTCCTGCGCATCGATGCACGGTTTGTCGATCTCCAGCCGGTCTAACTTCTGCACCGTTTTCAATTCCATGAAGCGACCGCCCACCAGATAGGCAGTAACGATGTTCTGGGTGAGCTGGGTATGCGGTCCCGCCGCCGGACCCAGCGGAGTTTCCAGCACTTCACCAAAAATGGTGATGGTGGCAGAAGAGGGTTTATGGAAAAACCGTTCCCGGGGAATGCCAAAAATGCTGTGGGAACGGTGAAGTTCCTGTACCATCCAATCCAGTAAATTTTCGAAAGGAATGGGGCGCATTTTGTCGGACATAACGATACCTTTCTTTTTCTTCAACGTCCATGATGTAAACTTAATTAAAATAAAAGAAAACACCGGAGGATTCTACCGGAAAAAAATCTTTCCGGCAGGGTCCATTTTTCAATGTAGGACTGGGTTTGGCCTCCATAAAATATTAACTTTTGTCATCATGGATTTTTCAGGTTAACGTTGCAGGAGGTACATAAACATGAAAAATAAATTTACACTAATTTTATTGATTCTGATTCCAATTCTGGTTTTGGCTCAATCTCATCAGTGGGAGCGGACCAATCCCGGAGGTGGTGGTGCCTTTAGCACCGTTGGAGCCGGGCCCACCGGGATTGTGATAGCCGGGAGTGACTTAAGTGGAGCCTATCGCAGTATGGATGGCGGGCAGACGTGGGACGTTATTGGAGCAAGTAGCGGATTAACGGAAACCCATGTCTCCGGCATTGGATTTCATCGTTTCGACGGGAACATCATTTATCTGGGAACGGAAAATGGTATTTTCCGAAGCGAGGACGGAGGCGAAACTTTGGTAAAGGTGTTACAATCGGGGTATATTACCGATATTGAGTTTGCCACCAGTCAACCCGGGGTGGGATATGCCGCTTATCATCCCTACTGGAATGCCCTTCAGGGAGAAATTTACAAATCCACCGACAACGGATACACCTGGAATCCGGTGAGCACGAATTTACCCGCCAATATCCGTATTCTAAAAATAGAGATTGACCCCACAAATGCCGATGTGGTGTATATTCTTACCGGACAGGGACGATTTGCCTGCGGTCCTGCGGACGTCTTTAAAAGTACAGACGGGGGGATCACCTGGGTGAATCTTACCTCTCAATTACCCGAAATTCTAGATTTTGCAATCGACCCCACCAATCCCCAGAATATTTACCTGACCACCATGCATGCCGACTGCAACGCCTTATGGTACTGGACGGATCTGGAAGGCGATTTGTATAAAAGCACCGATGGCGGAAACAGCTGGGGGACGCCGTTATATCATTTAACGGGCGTAATTTTTTTAGATCCTTCCAATCCCAATATTATTAGACTCATCGATCCCCGGGAACCTTATCCCTGGATACCCACTGCCGGTACCTGGACTTCAACGGATGGAGGGCATACTTTTACGAAAACAGGAGATGTGAATAACTGGGATACCTTTTTTATCACCGACCCGATTTTTCGTTATAGTTCCAGTTATAACGGCATTTGCAAGACGCTGGGTCAAGACCTCTCCAACCCGAACACCATTTACTGGGTGAATTCCCAGTGGGCGTTCAAAAGCACCGATAACGGAACGATTTTCCAGAACGTTTTTACCACCGAGGTTTCCCCTGGCTGGTGGCGCAGCCGCGGATTCGACAACGTGGATGTGCTGGATATCGCCATCAACGAAAGTCATCCCGATACCCTCTTCATTGCCTACTTCGATATGGGAATCTGGCGCAGTTTTGACGGCGGCGCAAGCTGGCAGAGTTGTAACGATTATTATTTTACCGGAAGCTGGAACGGTCAGGGAGGAAATTGCCATACCATCCTTTCGGATCCCCAACGTCCCAATGTCGTCTGGGCGTCCCAATCCGAAAATCAGAACGGAGAATATCCCACCTATTTAATCAAAAACACCCAGACCGGCGATAGTACCGCCTGGGTGGCATCGCATACGGGACTCCCCCTTCAGGAAATCATTGGTCTTTCTCTGGATAGAACCAGTCCGGTGAATAACCGAACGTTGTTTGTCACGGCAGAGGGCGATGTTTACAAAAGCACCGATGATGGCGCCACCTGGACCCTGGTGTTCGATTGTGATGGTTGCCGTTTCACGGCTGTGGATTATTTTAACGGACAGCTGGTGTACGCCGGTGGGGAAAATGGTGTGTGGCGCTCCCAGGATGGTGGCCTCACCTGGACGGACATCAGCCTTCCGGAAATGAAAGCTACACCGGGGAATAGCTATTGGGACTACACCTCATACGATGGTGTCTTTGATGTTCGCACCGATCCCGATCAACCCGGCCGGGTTTATGTAACTGTATTAGGAGAAAATAAAGGTCTGTACCGAAGCGATGATCAGGGGAATAACTGGACGAAACTACTCACGGATGATTATTTGCGCAAGGTCGCTATTGTTCCCGGGCACAACCACCTTATTTATGCGACTTCTTCTTCTGCCATTTCGGAAGGGGGATACGATCCGGCTTCCCACGGAATCTGGTTTTCCCACGACTCGGGGCAGAGCTGGAGCCAGCAAAACCAGGGAATGGCCTGGCCCTTTGCCCTGACCGTTGCGGTAAGCATGGGAGATATTCCCACGGTGTTTGTGGGTTCCCCGGGTACCGGTTTTCAAAAATCTCCAATTCCCATTTCAACATCAATAAACAACAATACTTCACATAGAAGTAATTTCCGAATTTTCCCCAATCCCACCACCAACCGGATTTTTATTCATAGCGAATTGCCTTACGAGCGCATCAAAGTGTACAATGTTCTGGGGGAGTTAGTGGTGGAGAAAACCGGATTTTCCCTCAACAATTCCATAGAGATGTCACATTTAAGCAAGGGAGTTTATTTTATTCGGATTGAGGGTAAAAAGATAACCGGTGTAAAAATTTATCGAATCGTTAAGCAGTAGAGAACTCAAGATTGGGAATGCCAGGGAAGACTAAAAACAACGTTGGTTCTGGAAAGAGGTGCATGGGACGGGATGAGCCCGATGCTGCAATAATTTTTTAGGAGACGAGGCTCTCTCTGTTTGTCCGCTTCCTGGAAAAATGGAAAAGTATCCTGAAAAGATACAAAAGATGGTATCGTGCAAAATAATGGGAATAAAAGGGCAGGGGAAATTTTTCCATGAATGTGAAATGATAATTTTAAAACCCGAAATTCAGGATTGGTAGATTAAAATCCGAGCCTGGAATTTCATACTTTATTGGCATTTGTGCTCTGGAATCTGGAAGTTGCATTTTGGAATTTATTATTTGGAATTTGTTATTTGGAATTTGTTATTTGGAAATTGTTATTTGGAAATTGTTATTTGGAATTTGCATTTAGAATATTCCCGGAATCAGGCGAGAGGTTTTCTGGCAGTAAATTTCGTACTCTTTTCCGAATGCTTCCCGTAGTGCAGCTTCTTCCAGCCGAATGCGATAGAGAAAAATTGCCGTAATGGGTAGAAAAATGATTGTGAGGCTAAACCAGCTTCCCAGGGCAATTCCCAGCCCAAAGAAGGAAAGCAATGCTCCGGCATAAGCAGGATGCCGGATTTTACCATACACGCCGTGCTGAATAAGCTGGTGATCGGGCAGAATGTCCACATTGCTGGTAAAGAATCGTTTCAGGGTAAACACGGAACTCCAGCGCAGGATAAGTCCCAGAACGATGAGCAACATTCCTCCAATTAACAAAAGAGGGTGGGGTAGTGGTAGATTCCCCAGCCCGTGACGCGCTCCCCACACCCCAATGCTTACCGAGACGGTAATGGTAAGCCACAACAGCCGGAGCGAATTGCGATCGTGTTTACTGGCGGTTGCGTTCCCGGAGTGGGTGTACCACCCGATGGCAATTTCCGAAATTACCCAGAGAATGGAGAGGCCAACGAAAATGTTCCACAACATAGAAGATGCTCGTTTTTGCTCAATTTAATAAGGAAGAAAAAGAAAGGAAAATATTTTGTGAGCGGAGAGAACTCAGTCCAGATGGAATTCTGCGGGAGGAACGGATGGGCTCCCGATATAGGGCTGCCAATAATGCTCTATGAGTGGCAGTGAATGACCGGGCATGAACGGGTGCGGGCATTTTTCATTTTTTTAGTGTCTTTCCGTAGAACCAATATCCGACTGGCTATTCGGTGTATTCTGTGGTTTCTGTGCTTTCTGGGGTTCATATCTTCATCATCCTCTGTGGTTGTAAAAATCAATTCAAAATTACTAAGTAATTCACCCCTGCTTGAGACGGGAGAATAAGGAAGGAAGATTACTGCGATTTTCGCTTGTGGGTGCTCCAGCGAAATAAAAGGTAAGCAATTCCCAGAAAAACCAGAATGGTTAGCACATAGGTGTTGTACGTTTTTACAAATTGCACCATTTCCTGCCAGTTTTTCCCCAGCGAGGCGCCCAGGTAAATCAGCAGGCCGTTCCAGATGGCACAACTGGCCAACGCCAGCAGAAACACCGGCACGGCTCGCATACGGGTTAATCCCGCGGCCAGCGAAATAACCGAGCGCGCTCCCGATAAAAACCGGTTAGCCAGTACCACCCAGTAGCCAAATCGCTGAAACCAGGCTTCCACCCGTTGAATGTGATTTCTTGACATCCATTTAGCCTGGTACTTTTCCAGCACTTTCCATTCCAGATAAAACGCGATTCCGTAAATGGTCATAAATCCCGTAATACTCCCCAGGGTGGTGGCAATGTACACTCCCCAGAAGTTCAGTACTCCGCGTCCTACCAGATACGCGCCAAAAATCGTGACCGTGTCGCCCGGAATGGGAGGGAAAACATTTTCCACAAATGCACTTACAAAGAGAAATGCGTAGGCGATAATGGGATCCACATGCTGCAAATAGGATAGAAAACTTTCCATGAACTACCGTTCTTTTTTAATCAAAGTCACAATCGCCAGCGCGGCAATGCCTTCTTTCCGTCCGGTAAAACCCAGATATTCCGTGGTGGTAGCTTTAATCGAGATGCGTTCCAGGTCGCACCAGAGTGTATCGGCAATCTTTTGCCGCATTGCGGGAATGTGGGAAGACAATCGCGGTTCTTGAGCAATAACCACGGCATCCAGATTATTCAACTGGTAACCTTCGTTGTTAATCAGAGTCTGGACCTTTTTTAATAACACCACAGAGGAAATACCTTTCCATTCCGGAGAAGTGTCCGGGAAGTGCCTGCCAATGTCTCCCAGCGCCAGGGCACCCAGCATGGCATCCATAATGGCATGGAGGAGCACATCGGCATCCGAATACCCGGCCAGCCCTCTTTTGTAGGGGATGTTGACACCGCCTAAAACAAGCGGACGATTTTCGGCAAAGGCATGAACATCAAATCCGATTCCCGTGCGAAGCAGCATCTCTCCTCCTGGCATTATGTTTTGACGGAAGACCTGACGTTCGGGAGAAATAATCTGGTAAAATCTGCGGTGCGCTGGAATGGGATAAAATGGGTCCTCCCGTAAATATTGTTTTTCTTGAATAAAAAATCTGTTCAGGCTTCCGCTCTATGGTGGAAAATTTATGGTGAATTACAGTCATTGCTTTATTCGAGGTTTTCTTCTTCCGGGAAATAAATGGAGAGCAGCCGTTCTGCCACGGGAATATCTTCCGGGGTGGTAATTTTGATGTTGTAGGGGTCGCCGGGAACTAACCGGATGGGGTGGTTCTGCTGCTCCAGCAGGCTGGCATCGTCTGTGGCGTAAAAATTCTCTTCCCGGGCGCGCCGGTGGGCTTGCAGAATCAGCGGGTAGCGAAACACCTGCGGGGTCTGTATCTGCCAGATGTCTTCCCGGGATACGGTATGCACCACCTGATTCTCCTGCGCTTTTTTCAGGGTATCCCGCGCCGGTATGCCCGGAATGGCGGCTCCGGTGGATTCCGCTTCCCGTAAAAGGCGTTCCACCAATTCTTGCCGCACAAACGGTCGTACCCCATCGTGAATCAGCACCCATTCCGTATCCGGATGCACCGCCTGGAGGCCGCGAAACACGGAGTCCTGCCGCCGCGAGGCACCCACCACAATGTGCACATCCATGGGATTTAGTCGGGGACCGACAATCTCCATGCTTACCTTGCGAATATCGTCGGGAGGAACCACCAGTACAATTTCATTGAGCCAGGAGAACCGGGCAAAAGCGCGCAGCGTCCATTTCAAAATCGCTTCCCCGCCAATACGCAAATATTGTTTGCGCGTGTGGGAGCCCATGCGCTTACCGCTTCCGGCAGCGGTGATGACGCAGGCAATGCGCACCCCGGATTTTTCCCTTTGGGTCAGTGCTTCATATTCCATGGTTCATTGTTCTTAAAAATCCTGGAAATGGGACCCTTCCCGGAAGAATCTCCTGAAAAATTTCCCGGGAGAAATTTCCATCCGGTCACCCTTATTCCATACACATTCATTTAAAAAGTTTTTCAAACTCTATTTTACTTCCACAAAAGTGATGCGAGTTTCTACCCGACCAAACGAGCGCTGAAGCAGGGTTAATTTCACCACATCACCTTCTTTAAATGCTGCAAGTTTTTTGCGGAAATCATCCACATTGGTAATTGGCATATCGTTAACCGCCACCACTACATCTCCTGGCAGGACGTTGGCGGTATTGGCCGGGCTGAGCGGTTCAATCTCTTCGATAAAGATGCCGTGCTCCGTATTGAATTTTTCCTTTTCTTCTTCGGTTAAATTGCGAATTTTCATACCCAGATCCGAATAGTGCTCTTTTTCTTTCCGGGAAAGCGCGGGATTGCGCCGGCTCTCTGTGGGGGCTTCTCCCAGTTTAACGCGTACGGATTGTTCCTGTTTATTCCGCCAGATGCCCAGTACGACTTCCTCACCGGGGTGCCGCTCGGCAATGCGAACCTGAAGATCGTTTACAGACACTATCGTATCGCCATCGACAGTGAGGATGACGTCGCCGGGTTTGAGTCCCGCCTGTTCTGCGGGATAACCCGGTTCCAGGGACTGGATGAGCACACCCATCGGTCTGGGAAGACCAACACCCTTTGCCACGGTATTATCCACAGGGCTAATGGTAACCCCGATAAGTGCCCGCCTCACTCGCCCGTATTTCAGCAGGTCGTCCACCACTTTGCGGGCTAAATTACTGGGAATGGCAAATCCGTATCCCTGGTACAATCCCGTGCGGGTGGCAATGGCGGTATTGATACCGATGACCTCCCCTTTCAGATTAACCAGGGCGCCACCGCTATTTCCGGGATTAATCACCGCATCGGTCTGGATGAAATTTTCCACCCCGTAGCGTTCGTTGATGATGCGGATATCCCGCCCCAGCGCGCTGACAATGCCCGCGGTAATTGTGGAGGTGAAGTTTAAGGGGCTTCCGACCGCCAGCACCCATTCCCCGATGCGCACGCTGTCGGAATTCCCCAGGCAAGCGGCAGGCAGATTCTCGGCATCAATTTTTAGCAGGGCAATGTCTGTGGTGGGATCCCCACCGTAATAGCGCGCTGGAAACTCCCGCTTATCAAACAGAATAACCCGATATGCCGTGGCATTTTCCACCACATGGTAGTTGGTGAGAATGTAGCCGTTAGAGCTGATGATGATGCCGGAACCGGAACCTTTACCGAACGGTTCTTCCCGGGGATTGGGATGTTTTTTCCAGAAAAATTTATGATTTTCATCTTTAGGAGGAGGGCTAAACAGCACCTGGCTTTCGATGGTTACCACAGCGGAGAGAATCCGCTCCGCTGCGCGGGTAAAGATGGGATTGGGATTTCCCGGGGGAAAAAGCTTTCCGAAGTTTAAATTTTCCGTTTGAGGTAGGGTTTGCCACTCGATGCTGTCCGGAGTTACAGGAGGCACTGGTGCTTCGACTTCAGTTTCCGAAGTATCTACTTCCTGCGGGGGAGTCGGCTGATGGGAAAAAGAAGTATCCTGCGGCTGCGGCTGGGTATAACCGGGCGGTTGTTCTCCTCTGGCATACCGTTTTTGCGCTTCCTGAGAAATGAAAATGATGTACACTACTCCGGCAATCATAGCAATGCCAATGAGCAGGGTGAAAATGCGTTTAAGATATTCCATGATGCAATCCTTTATCTACCAGGTTTAAAGATTTCTGGTTTTGTCATTTTTCGCGGGAAAATTACAAAAAAATTGTGGAAAAAGAAACAACCGATTCCGGAAGTACGGTTTTTCCTCTTGAAAAAACAATCTATTGAAAAAGTCTTAGCCTGGGTAGTTTGCTGAAAAATGGCGGTTCTTGGGAGGTTGGTTCTGGGGCTCTGAATACTCTCTTTAAAGAAAAAATCCCCGTGGCGAGCACGGGGACAACACTGAAGGTTATGGGAAAGAAATTAATCTTCGCTGCCGCGCAGGATTAGCAATCGAATCAGTTGCATCAGTGCCATGGCGGTAGCAGCGACGTAAGTTAGGGCTGCGGCGTTCAATACTTTGCGGGCACCATCTACTTCCTGGGGCGCCAGAAATCCGTGGGATTGCAATTGCACCAGTGCCCGGCTACTGGCATTAAATTCCACCGGCAGCGTGATGACATGAAATGCCACCACTGCAGCATAGAAAAGTATCCCCAGATCCATCAGAAACGGGGTGCGCAGGAAAAATCCCAAAATAAACAGGGGAAATGCCAGCCAGGAGCCAAAATTGGTAACCGGCAAGATGGCATGGCGCAGTTGCAGAAGGAAATATCCCGTGTGGTGCTGAATCACATGTCCGCACTCGTGGGCAGCCACCGCTACTGCCGCTAACGAAGTTCCCCGGTAATTTTCCGTGGAAAGCCGTACTTTCTTCACCCGGGGATCGTAATGGTCACTCAAAGTTCCTTCAGTCTCTTCCACTTCCACATCGTGGATGCCGTTCAGGTTCAGGATTTCGCGCGCTGCCTGGTAACCGGTCATTCCCCGAAAATTTTTAATCTGGCTATATCGTGCGTAAGCACTTTTTACTTTCATCTGAGCATAGATGGCTAAAATCAGTGCTGGAATCAGCAAAATCATTGTAGGATCCCAGAAAAACATAGATGACCTCCATTACTTTTTTCCCTTTAAAAATTAAGCAATTTTTAACCGAACTCAAACAGTTTTGTTCCAGGGGTAAAACCGTTGGGAGATGTGAAAAAAGTCGAGGCCGGAAGGAGAAATCCCGGTTGATTTACAGAATTGTTATTGGTAAAATTCAGCTGTTTAAATTGGGAATTCTGCTTTGAAATTGGCTTGTGTACCAAAGGTTCTGGAAGAAATTGATTTATTCTTGGTGATGTGATAATTTTGTATTAATTTGTAGCACGTTAAATAATTATAAATAAGGCATTTTCTGGAAATGGGAGATGGGAGGCGGATGGTAAGAGAAAAGTGGGATTAATATGAACCAATTTTCACATAATAAGCTAAATTTAAGTCAAAATAGTACAAGTTTTAAGTAAATTTTGTGTAGAACTTCCTTTTGTGTGCTTTTCATATTAGTTTATAAAATTAAGATAAAACTTTGTTAAAATCTGCTCTATTAAAAATTCCATTTTAATACCAATTCCTAAAGTGTTAACATAATAACAAGGAGGCGTTCGTATGAGGCTCTCGTTGAAGTGGGTGATTGTTTTGATTGGAGGGATGCTTCTATCCCTGCATGCACAAGACAAATTGACGATTCGGGGGCGTGTGACGGATGAGAATAACGAACCGCTCCCGGCGGCCAATATTGTGGTGCAGGGGACTCAATACGGTACCATTACCGATGATGATGGGGTGTATTTTTTCACCATCCCGGCACCGGAAGGTGAAATTACGGTGGAAGCCTACTATATTGGCTACCGCACCGGTCGCCAGAAGGTGACGCAAACCACCGGAACGGTAACAGTGAATTTTGTTCTGAAGCTGGATGCCGTGAAAGGGGACGAGGTGGTGGTTACCGGTACATCTGTGGCTACGGCACGTAAACAGCTGGGCAATGCTATCTCCACGGTGGAATTTCGGGAAGTGCGGGAGAGTGGTGCCCGCTCGCTGGACCAGGCCCTGGCCGGAAAAGTTCCGGGTGCTATTGTGCAGCAAAACTCCGGTAACCCCGCCGGTGGTATTTCGGTACGGTTGCGCGGTACCGGCACCGTGCTGGGTTCTGCCGATCCGCTGTATATTGTGGATGGGGTGATTGTTAACAACGAATCCCCGGTGTTGCTGCGCCTGGGTGGTTATGCCCAGAACCGCCTGGTGGATATTAATCCCGAAGACATCGAACGCATCGAGGTGGTGAAAGGAGCAGCGGCAGCAGCACTGTACGGTTCCCGCGCCAACAATGGTGTGGTGCAAATCTTCACCAAACGTGGCCGTCAGGGAAGACCCCGCATTACTTATTCTGCCAAAATGATGATTAACAGCCTGCGGAAACGCTTCCCGGTGAATATGTATCCCTATAAAATGGAGGGCGATTCTCTGGTACCCGCTCAACGCTACGATTGGCAGGACTACATCTTCGAAACCAGCCCCGGTACCGAACACTATCTCTCGGTTTCCGGAGGAACACCCACCACAAGTTACTTCGCTTCCGGGAGTTACTTTGCCAATGATGGTATTGTTAAGAATTCTTCCTTTAAGCGGGTTTCTGCACGTCTGCGTGTGGATCAAATCCTCAATACCTGGGCAAACCTGACTCTTTCCGGAAATTACATCTACTCCTGGAGCCATGAGATTCCCAACGGCGGTCTGGCCTCGAATTACGGTGCTCTTACCGGATTCATTTTCGGCCCCAATACCATGGACATCAAACCGGATCCCGTAACTGGAAAATATCCCAAACCCATTCTGGCCAACCCGCTGGAGGTAATTGAGCGTTTCGATTTCAATCAGCGGGTGAATCGCTTTATTGGAAACGCGCGTCTGATGCTTACGCCGTTTAAAGGCTGGAGTATGGATTACACCCTGGGTATAGATACTTACAATCAGGATGCAACGGCGTTCATTCCCATTGGTACCACGGCACCGGGTCTGGCCAACGGATTTAGCCGACATGCCACCCACGGTGTTCTGCAACTGAATAACGACCTGAATATTCGCTACCAGACGATGCTGGGTAGTTCGTTGAGTTCTACCACGCTGGTGGGTGGAACCATGCAGTACGAGCGGTTTCAGGATCTGGCCACCGAGGCGAAGGACATGAGTCCGGTTGTGCAAATAACGCCCGGCGGTGCCACCCAGGCGATTGGGGAATCCCGTGCCGAACGGGTGATTTACGGATTCTTTGCGCAGCAAACGTTCGGTTTCCGCAATCGGTTGTTCGCAACCGTTGCCGGTCGTTTCGATGCTTCTTCGGTCTTCGGCGAAAACCAACGCTGGCAGTTTTATCCCAAAGCTAGCCTCTCCTATCTGCTTTCTGAGGAAGGCTTCTGGAAAAATGGGGCTACCGGCAAGTATTTACCCTATTTAAAACTGCGCGCTTCGCTGGGAGAGAGCGGTGGTTTAACCGCTATTGGCCCCTACGACCGCTTCACCAAATTTGTACCGGTTTCCTACGATTCCAAATCCGGCCTGATTCCCAGCACTCAATTAGGAGCCGAGGACATTCGCCCCGAACGCCAGCGCGAACTGGAATTGGGTGCGGATTTTGGTTTCTGGGATAATCGCATCGGTCTGGAATTTACCTATTACGACCAGTACACCACAGATCTGTTGCTGTTCCGCTCCATTGCTCCTTCGACCGGATTTACCACCAAGCTGGAAAATGTGGGTACCCTCAAGAATAAAGGTATAGAGCTCCTGTTCCGGGGTATTTTGCTGGACAAACCCAAATTCAAATGGAACACCACGGTTACCTATGCACGCAATCGCAATGAAGTGAACGGAATTGAGGAAGATATTCTGCGATTCGCCAGTGGTTGGGGATTGGTGGCGGCAGCAAATGGATATCCTTTACCCGTATTTTACGGTACGAAGTTCGAGCGCAATCCCGATGGTTCCATAAAACTGGATGATGACGGTTTACCGGTAAAAGCCGCAGAACGCGGGATTATCGGAGATCCCAATCCAGACTTTACCGGTTCCTGGATTAATGAATTCCGCTTCTTCAAGAACTGGAGTTTGCGGGCACAACTGGATGTGGTGTGGGGTCAGGATGTGTTGAACTTCACCCGCCGCCTGGGTTCCCTCTATGTGTTTGGAACTTCCAAGGATTACGAGAAAGAGTTGAAAGGCGAGTTGCCCCCCGGATACAACAAACGCGTCTT